>CAYNUX010000050.1:0-14195 GCA_964400115.1 uncultured Cytophagia bacterium | reverse complement strand
AGACCTGTTCTTGTCCTGCAAACAGATCTTTTGAATCAAATTTCTCATCCCTCAACACTTGCATGTCCTCTCACATCCAGTATCAGAGAATCTACGATTCTAAGAGTTCATATCAGGCAGGGTACTGCCGGGGTAAAAGAAAATTGCGATGTCATGATTGACCAAATACGGGCCATTGATAACAAGAGACTGATCAAACGAATAGGTATTTTACCTGAAGAATCGATTGAAAACGTAAAGGAGAATATAAAAATTGTTCTGGATTTGATAGAATAGCACCAGCCCATGGATTGTAACACTCGTCGCGGCCTGCAACAGATTTTGTAAATGACACGGAACACCACCCAGACCGGAAAGAACCAGCTCAAAGAACGAAACAATATGCTCTGATAATGCCATCATTACCATCAGAAATGTCCTGAATCTGCAAGCCCTGGATGCCGCTTTACAACAAACTGCTTTTACCAAGAATACAAATCTAGAGGCTGAATACCAGGATAAAGAGTGGTTTTTCAACTTGTCGATCTGGGAAAAAGAGTAAAACAGTCAGGTTAGCGGTAACCGGTGAGCATCAAGATGTTGAATGAAATCGGGTATCTCGATCCGGAATGGATCGCCGGGCATGCGCAAGAGTTTATCGAGCTGTTGAACAGCAAGAACAACCGTCTGGTATGGGGAGGAATGATCGCCCCTGCTTTCGGTCATTCTCTTGCTCGGGGTGGCTCTCTTTTCTTTTCGTCCTCCCTTGCTGAGGCATCCCCTTTAATAGCCAGCGGCATGGCCGGGTTCCCCTGACCCCGGCATGGGCTTTGGAGTGTTGGCTGTGGGAAGATGATATCAACACCGCCGAACGCGTCGATGAGCTATTAGCGGGCTATGCAGAACACGATATTCCGGTGCGAACAATCATCATCGACACCCCATGGTCCGCACGGCTCCATGCTGGACGAGCAGTCCTGGCGCTATGATACGGATCAGCAAAAGAGCATCATCCCCTCTCCTCCTTTTTTAGAGGGCGAGCATAAAATCATACTGACATTGGCTTGACAGAACCTACCGGCTGAAACAATGTTTTGATTACAGCAAGCTCAGAGGATTCTGCCGGGTGGTTAACGGAAAAGTAACCGGTCCGCCGGTACGGTGCGATTCGAATACGGCATGGATCATCTCTATGGTCCAGCGGCCCTGATAAATATCGCATTTAGGCTGACGATCCTCGCGGACCGACCGGATCAGATCGTGACAGGCAGCAATATTGCCAAGCAATCTGTCGTCTCCACGGATGGGCTCGGGTTGGCCAACCCCTGCACTCGAGATGGGCTGCCACGTTTTGCCACTGCGTCCGGGCGACCAGGAAGCGTCCTGCAGGATCCATGCCTCCGGCAGATAGCCTGTGAGAATTTCAATGATCCCCTCCGACCCAAACACCTGGAGGCCAAACCGTCCTAGCTGGGGCGTACCGGCGCCGCGCACCGAATCGAATGCAGCTTGTTGGCCCTTGTCCAGCCCATAGATAGCATGAACCGTATCTCCGGCCAGGGGGCCCAGTCCCTCATTGCCGGGAGCCACATCCGCCCGGGTCACCGTATGGCCGTCCTGCATCAGGGTCGCAAAGCACCAGCCCGGCTCGCCTGCGATGGCAAGGATGAGATCCAGGATATGGCTTCCGAGCACCCACAGATCTTCACCGCCACCACGGGTATCCTCTTTGCCCCGGCCGCGCAGTTCCAACACCTGACCGATAGCGCCGTCGTTTATCAGAGCCATCACCTGATCCAGAACCGGACTCCATCGCGTGATATGCGCCAGCGCCAGCTTGACATTGTATTTTTCCGCGGCCTCGATCATCTCATCGGCTTCAGCCGGTGTACGGCACATGGGTTTTTCCATATAGACATGAATGCCGCGCTCGGCCGAGGCCAGAAACATATCGCGGTGCTGATCCGGGTGACGGGGGCAAATGGATACGACATCCGGTTTGGTCTTGTCGAGGAGCTCGCGATAATCGGCAAAGGCGACCGGAGCCCTTAATCTCTGTTTGGCTTCGGCGCGGCCTTTTTCATCCGGATCCGCAACGCCCACGATCACAACTTTTTCCATCTCGCGCCAGCAGACATCCAGATGATGCCCGTAATTGCCACGGCCGGTATGGCCGATAATGCCAACTTTGATCCTGTCATTCGCGGTCGCACCGGCGGGTCGGGCAGACAACGATGATACCAAACCGGCAGACGCGATCCCAAAAGTCATATTTTTGATAGCCTTTCGTCGATTCATGAGTCCTCCTGGTTGCGGTAGATCTCGAAACACCTTTTTCAAGGTACTGGATCCCGGAACAAAGAACAACAAATCTTTTTGTCGGATGGGTATAGGATGCTCCAGAAAAACGTGAAAAACGGTTGAATACGGTCAGATGTTAATCGCCGATTCATTGCTATCCACTGTAGAGCTTTTTCCCAAATGAGTGCGAGGCGTGATCGTCCCGCACCTATCGCTGACCGGCCCAATAATTGACTGAATAAAAACCAAAATCAAAAAATCACCCGGTTTATTGGCACGATGGACGATAGGTGCGGGAAAGCGCGGCCGAGCCCGCGAAGGATCCTGGCGCCGTATCTATCGCTGAGCAAACCTGCAATTTCCTCAATAATGCACCACTCTACGAAACCCAGTCATAAGATAAAAATTCGCCAGCGATAGATGCGGCGCCAGAGCCGGAGCGGCCCCAAAATAAGGCGAGTAAATTCCTATTAATTCAACAGAATCAATGGATTAACATATAAATCAGGTAAAACCAAAGGTGATCCGAATCTTTCGAGGACCGATTTTTACCACAAAAAGATTTTTAAATAATCTTTGCCAAGGATAACATTTGTGTTATACAGATTCTTTTTTATCTTTTAATAAACAGGTTTATTGCAAATTGAGAGAGGCTTATGAAACCCCAATTGATACTTTTTTTCGTCATGATGGCATTCATCAGCACGATATACAGCCAGAATGCCCTCTATGATCTGCCCATCGAGGATGAACCCTATAAACAGCAGGTCCATCATCCCTATACAACAGAACAAAACCTGCCGGATAACAGGGTGAACCGGATCTTTATCGATCCCCAAAATCGCGTGGTGGCAGAGACAGCCGGTGGAGCAGCCTTTTTCGAGGGTCAAAGCTGGCACGCTCTGCCCGAATCGCCGGACACCCCGGAATCCCCCCAACTGGATGCCGGCCAGCTGGCTGCACTATATAAAGCCACGTCCTCGGAACCGGTCATCCGGGATGTGGCTGAACACCAGGGCGAGGTTGCTGTGGCAGCCCATAACGGACTCTGGCTCGGTGACGGGAATACCTGGCGCCTGGCGCTTCCGCAACAGGGCAAAACACGCTGGGCACCTGTGGATGTTCGCGCCGTGGCCTATGACGCTGGCGGCCGACTATGGTTTGCCGCACCGCAAGGGGTAGGTTGCCGGACCGCAGGGGGTCAATGGACTCTTTATACCGGCGCCGATGGGCTGCCCTATAACGACTTTACCTGCATGGCCACAGGCGCCAAAAGCGTCTGGTTCGGCACCACCAATGGCGCCATTCGATATGCCGATGGAGAATGGTCCTTTCGCCAGGGACGGCGCTGGCTGCTGGACAATCATATCAACGACATTGCGGTCGACGACCAGGGCAATGCCTGGATCGCAACCTCCAAAGGGGTGTCGTGTATTGCCTACCGCGACAAGACGCTGGCTAAAAAAGCAGCGTTTTATGAATCTGAAATCGACAAATACCACCTCCGCACCCGCCTCGGATACGTCAATCAGGCACGACTCGCCGTACCCGGGGACAAAAGCACAGCCGTGGCGTTCAACAGCGAAAACGGCGGGCATAGCAACGGACTGTACCTGGGTGCTGTGAGTCTGGGCTATGCAGCCACCGGCAACCCCAAGCTCAAACAGGATGCCAACCGGGCGTTCAGGGCTCTGGCCTTTCTCAGCGAGGTCACCCAAGGCGGCAGCCATCCGGCGCCCAAAGGCTTTATCGCCCGGTCGGTGCGACCGACATCGGATCCCGATCCCAATCCCGAAAGGGGTCGTAAATATAACCTGCGGCGCAACCAGGCAGATACCCTCTGGAAACTCATCGAGCCGCGCTGGCCGGTGGATGAAACCGGAGAGTGGTACTGGTATAACGATTCCAGTTCGGATGAACTGGATGGCCACTTTTTCGGCTATGCCATCTATTTCGACCGGGTATGCAGCACCCGTACCGAAAAAAAAGAGGTTGAAATCGTCGTCCGGCGCGTCATGGACCATATCATCGAAAATGACTATGCACAGGTCGACTATGACGGACTGCCCACCCGCTGGGGCCATTTTTCTCCGGATGATATGAACCGCAATCCGGACTGGGTTGCCGAACGCGGTTTAAACTCGTACAGTATTCTGACCTATCTGTCCATAGCCCACCACATTACCGGAGACCCGAAATACCGCCAGGAATATCTCAAGCTGGCATTCGATCACGGCTATGGCATGAACGGCATGACACAACCCAGAGATATTTCCGGTCCCGGCAGTCATGGCCAACCCGACGATATGATGGCGTTTATGAATTACTATCACCTCATCCGGTACGAAACAGATCCCACATTGCTCAGCATGTACACCCGCGCCATCCGGAAACACTGGCAAATCGAACGATATGAACGCCATTCTTTTGAGAATTTTGTCTATGCAGCGTGTTGCATGAATAAAACCCGCACTGACCAATGGGGAGAGACATTGCTTACCCCACCGAAAGAAAATGTGTTGGAGGCCATCGAAACCCTGAAACGCTATCCACTGGATCTCATCGACTGGCCCACGTCCCATGTCCATCGAATTGACAGGGTACCGTTACAGAATCATCTCGGTCATTCCCCCGGTGCTGCAGGACATGGTCTTGACGGCTATGTGTTCCCCATCGATGAAGGGCATGAAATCTATTGGGATCGGGATTTCTATGAACTCACCAATCATCAGGATGGCACGATTTTGCGCTATGGCTTTCACTATATGCTCGCGTATTATATGGGTCTTGTGCATGGTTTTATCAGCGGATGACCGGATTGAACCCGCGCTGTCATCATAAAAGGATCGATATCACTTTCCTCTGTCCTCCTGTAAGGATCTTTGTCGGTAACCTCGAGTGATGCAAAAGCGGCCCGGTTCATTTTGAGTCTTTGATCAGTGAAAGGTAAATGACAATGAAAAACATAGTCCTTGCACTCTATTTAATATACCACTTGACCGGCTCACCACAAAAGGGGTTCGGTTTTGAACATTCCCAACAACTGATCATCGTCCTAACCCCCTCAATGCAATCCGTTGCTGGAACGTTATACCGTTTTCAAAAAAGCGATTCAGAATGGTCAGCGGTCTCTGCACCTACCCCGGTCATGGTGGGACGCAACGGCCTGGCCTGGGGGCGGGGTGTGCACAAGACCATTCCGGCTGGCAAGCCCGCCAAAAAAGAAGGGGATGGATGCAGCCCTGCCGGAGTATTCACGCTTTGCTATGCCATTGGACTGGATCCCGAAAATGAACTACCCGATTTACATATTCCTTATCAAATCCTGACCGATAGCATGTGGTTTATCGATGATCCCAACTCGATCTATTATAACGAAATGGTCAATGTCGATACCCTGGCGAAACCGGACTGGCAGTCCGGTATACAACTGGCAAAATTCAAGACTCAGTTCAGGGTGGGCATTTATGTCGGCCATAACCTCGATAAAAAACAAAGCGCAGGCTCGGGGATTTTTCTTCATGTATGGAAATCTCCTGACCGGGGGACGGCCGGTTGCACGGCGATGTGTGAAAAAGAACTGCGAAAAATTTTGACCTGGATCGATTCCAAAAAATCGCCCCTGCTCATTCAGATGCCGGTTCAAGAGTATCGGCGGTATGAGCAGCAAGGGAATGTGCCTCAGATTCTTGGAAACCTGTCGCAGGCCGACCCGGTGTGAATCCCACGAGATGCAAAACAGATCAATTTTGCACCTCCCAATATCAGGATCTCTGCTCCCAGATTTGCGCTTTTCCTAAAAACATTTTACATTAGAGTATTCTGAACGAACATCTGGTTCAACAAATAGAGAGGACGTTATCTTGACAAAAACGATACAAAGCATATGCATCATCCTTTTCGGTATTTCACTGATAAACGCCCAGGAGAAAAAAACAGTTACAAATTCATTGGGCATGAGCATGGTAGAGGTCCCTGCCGGCAGCTTTATGATGGGGCAACCGGATGGCGAATGGGATGAGCAGCCTCTGCACGAGGTCAAGATCAGCCAGCCGTTTTACCTGTCTGCAACCGAAGTGACCAATGCCCAATATGAACAATTCGATCCCGGTCACCGTAAATATCGCGGTATCCGCAGCGTCTCCAAAGCAGACGATGAAGCCGTGGTCCATGTCAGCTGGTATGATGCCATGCGATTCTGCAAGTGGCTGTCTCAAAAAGAAAGCAAGCCCTATCGCCTCCCCACAGAAGCAGAATGGGAGTACGCCTGTCGGGCAGGAACAGAGACTCTTTTTCATACCGGACAGACATTACCCCAACCCTTTCATCGCAATCAACCCGTCGAAGGGGACTGGGAACAGGTGAGAAGGAAAAAGGATGAGGATCTGCGCGAGAAAAAAGGAAAGATCTCTGTGCACCTTACTGTGGCAAGCATGCCCCCCAATGCCTTCGGACTCTCTGAGATGCACGGCAATGTCGAGGAATGGTGCCTGGATTGGTACGGCCCTTACCCTGAATCCGGACGCATAGATCCCCGGGGCCCGCACGACGGGATCACCAAAGTGACACGAGGAGGCAGCCACAACACCTATGTCCGTCATCTGCGATCGGCAAACAGACTCGGGGCATTGCCTGCAGACAGACACTGGTTGATCGGATTTCGCATTGTCCAGGCCGAATATCCGCAAGGTCAATGGGAAAGTCCGGAACGGCTGGAGGCCGGGGATCCCACTGTCAGGCAAGAAAAAGTAAACTGGGCTGAACCGAAGGAAGAGCCGGTTTTTGTCAAGCCAGAACCCTTTGTCATTCGCGATCTCGATACGCCCTGGCTCGCAGCGCTTGACCACCATCATCATCCGGCCCTTACCTGGTGTGATAATGGTGACCTTTTAGCTCTCTGGTACAATACGCGCAGTGAAATCGGACGAGAAATGATCATTGTGGGAAGCCGCTTGCGTGCGGGCAACGAAACATGGGATCGGCTACGGCCGTTTCTCATCATCCCCGACCGCAATACCACAGGCTCGAACCTGCTCAATGATGGCAGGGGAAACCTGATCTGGCTCAATGCCATATCGGAATCCAGTCACCACCGCGATCAGTGCATGGTGATGCTCAAGAGCCGTAATCAGGGCCGCACCTGGTCCAGACCCAGGATCATCAGCAACCTCGACAAACGCAGAAAGGTCACCCCCGAGCAAAGTTCTTTTGTCAGTCGCAAAGGGCATTTGATTTTTTCAGTCGATACGGCGCCCATCGGATTCAAGGCCAATGAATGTGGCTCCGGGGTCTTTATCTCCAAAGATGGCGGAGAGACATGGATCGACAGGGTGGGTGGCAAGGGAGAACCCACGGTCAAAGAGAATGGTCAGGGAAGTCTCATTGCGGGATTTCATCCGGCGATCGTCGAATTAAAAGACGGCTCGCTCATGGCCATGGCAAGGACAAGAGACATCGATGGTCATATGACAAAGAGCACGAGCCATGATCTGGGGCAAACATGGCACTATACGACAAGTCCGTTTCCGGGCGTCGGTGGCGGCCAACGGCCCGTGCTTTTGCGGCTACAGGAGGGTCCCATCTTTTTTGCATCCTTTGCCAACGAAGGAAATGACCTGGTCTTTACAGATCCAACAGGCAAACAGCATAAAGGCACGGGACTGTTTGCGGCCCTCTCTTTTGATAATGGGGCAACCTGGAAACATCTCCGGCTTTTGACTGCCGGAAAAAAAGCAGGTCAGGTGAATGGCGGCGGTAATACAGGAACATTTGTCATGGATGACACCCATGCCGAACCAAAGGGTTACCTGGCCGTGTGCCAGGCACCGGACGGCATGATTCACCTGATCAGCAGCCGTCTGCATTATCGGTTCAATCTGCCTTGGCTCAAAAGCCTCCGCGTGTACAGGTCGAAGGCGAATATAAAGTCTTTGAAGGAGAATATACACCGGATGTGCTCACGGATCTAGCCATCGGTTATATCAAAGAATTCAAAGAAAAGCCTTTTGCTCTGTCCCTACACTATTGGGCGCCGCATGCCAATAGCAGGGATAAAGTGAAAGAATATTATCCGGATATGGAGGATCGCTCCTGGCTGCCGCTCAAGGAGGAAGATTTGAGCTATTGGCGGGATCGCGAGATGAATTTTCCGGATCCGGATTTTCCCAATCTGGACGAAAAAAGACTCACCCGCATGATGCGCGAGTATTATGCCAGCGTGCATAGTGTCGACCGCAATGTGGGGCGCATCATGCGATTTCTGGATCAACAAAATCTGGCGGACAATACGATCGTGCTGTTCACCTCGGATCATGGATATATGATGGGTCACCATGGACTGTGGCACAAAGGCAATGGCCGCTGGGTCACCGAGGGAGAAAAAGATCCATCCGGCATTTACGAGGGCAACCGCAAGAATCTCTACGATCTCAGTATCCGTGTCCCCTTTGTGGTTCGCTGGCCCGGCAATATTCCGGCGGGATCCAGGGTATATGAAACCATTTCTTTTCTCGACTGGTATCCCACGATTCTCGCCATGACTCATACTGAATCGCCCAAAGGAGTAAAGATTCACGGCCTGAATGCCCTGCCTCTTTTAAAAGGTCAATCTATCGAATGGGATGATGATCTTTATGCTGAATATTTGTCTCTGCGCACCTTTCGCACCCCGGAATGGAAAATCGTCATCGATTTCAAAGACCAGACGAAAAACGAACTGTACCATTTGGCAGAGGATCCGGGTGAAACAGAGAATCTCTATACATCCGATCGCCCGGATGCTGTAAAAAAGAAGGGCGAGTTGAAAGAGCGGCTGTTGAAGAAAATGAGAAAAATCAATGATCCTTTGCTTCAGGAGTGATCTTCAGGATTTCAAACAACCCCAACCTCCAGAAAGGAACAATGTCTAAAGCGAATTCATTCTGAAACCTTGTAAATCAGAATCCGTCATTAATGAATGTCATGGCGACAAGGTTAATAGTCTTGAAATTATTTACTAAAATCATCAGAGGGACGATTTGAAATCGATTGCCCGATTTTTCCTTTTATGGGTTGCTCTGTTTTTGTTGAGCATGATCTTTATTTTACCCAATACTCAAATTTATCAAAACGCATATGAACGATTCGATCAGGTCATTGTCGAAAAAGACCTGTCCGTGCCATCTGGCCCCCAAAGAGAACTTTACCGGCACGGGTTTGCAGTGGGATATATTATGGGCAACTCTCCCCTGTTGATTGTAAAAATCATTGTCGTGCAAACCCTTGTGGTCATGATCTTATTTGCTATTATAATTGGGTTATTAAAAAGCCGTTCCAAAAACATCATTCTCCCCGATCCACAGGATTCTGTCAAGAATGTATTTTCTCATCTTTTGCTGTTTATTTTCGGTATTTTCGGCCGACGGGCCTCTGACCAGTTGCGTTATTATTTCGATTTGCCGGTCAGATCCCGTCTGATCGGACTCTTGGCCTATACTATCATATTCATTGCCATTACCTTTAGCTACAATATCCCGGAATCCACAGTGTCGTTTCGGCTACTCCTCTTGTCCTACATGCAAATCGTTATCGTTGTAACATTGCTTTTACTGGTCTTTTTTTCGAAACGATTTCGCAGGAATTATCAGCAAAAATTGTATTGGTTATCCCTTGCCGGTTTTTTGATTGTTCAAATCGCAAGTGTGGTGACCGGAGTTGAATTGGGTCAGGATCAAATGGCTGGCGGACAAGCCGGAGTGGCATTCACGGATTTTCTGCAAATCAAGACTCTCTTTGTAAATTTGCTCATTGTCCTTGCTTTTTCCTTTTACATCGAAGTTATGAAGCAGGTCTCGATGCAAAAAGCGCGCATGGATGCGGAAATGGCTATGGCACAGCGTATACAAAGGGAGCTGTTGCCTGAATTAGAGATTGATAACAAAAGGTTTCAATTATATGGCCAAACAGAGTCTGCCAATGAGGTGGGAGGAGATTATTGTGATGCGGTTCGAATTTCAGATCATCAAACAGCCATAGCCGTGGGGGATGTCTCTGGGCACAATGTCGCAGCAGGGGTTTTGATGAGCATGCTCAAGGTGGCATTCCGGACTGAATTGACCTATTTAACCTATCCCGCTGAAACGGTAAATTCTTTAAACCGCACCATATATGAAAATAAAAATAAATTCATGTTTATCAGTTTCCTCTTTGGTTTTTTGGATACAGAGGAGCGTATTTTGAATTTGGTCAATTGCGGCCACCCCCCTCTTTTGCACTATGATTCGAAAAAAAATGAGGTGAACACTTTTCGTACGGGAGATATTGCCCTAGGCTTGCAAAGAGATTACCATTTTCAATCACAAAGGATACCGTACACGTCGGGAGATATATTTGTTTTCTTGAGTGATGGATTGATCGAGACCGTTAATGCAAGCGGTCAGGAATTCGATCTGGAAATGGTATCCGAGCTCATCATACACAACAGTCATCTGCCACCTCAACAACTCTATGGAAAGCTGATATCAGCCACACATGCATTTCAGGCACAAAAGTCATTGCGGGATGATGTAACACTCGTCATATTAAAGCTTTACTAGGTATGAACATATAGCATACTACGAGTATCGTCAAACATAAAGTATCGAATCTCGTCAAAAGATATGAAAGAGGTATTTCATGCAAAAAGTGATCATCATCATTTCGGTCAGCCTGTTACTCTGTCTGATATGCAGCCTTGGAATTCTTCACTGGATGATCCAGTCGGATCTGAATGAAATCGCTGAAAAGGCCCAGTCTGCGCATTCCCATCCCGGGGATAACATCGGTGCCTTGATAGAGGTTGCTCAGACAGAATCCCATACACTAAAGGAACGCAATCGGGCTGTTTGGGCATTGAGGCAGGCCCGTGATTGCTGGGGGCCTGCCAGATGGAGCGCAAACAGAAACTAGTTAGGGGGTGACCATTGAGCGTCCACCAATCCAGGAGTTACCAGAACGGATTCTACTTGTAAGCGACAGCAGCACTGGAAGGTCCTGCAAGTTTTAAAATTTCGAAACGCTTAAATCCACTCTCTTTGCACCACTCACAAAAATCTGCACCCGTATAATCAAAACCATCGCCATGTTCGATGAGCATATTCAGTGACAGCAATAGACCAAAAACATTTTCACGTCGAGCATCATCTATTAAATTTTCGATAACGATAAATACTCCGTCTTCTGGGAGGGAATCATAAACTTTTTTGATCAAAAATTTCTTCTTTTCGAGGCTCCAATCATGTAAAATATTACCCATAGTGATAATGTCGGCCTTGGGGAGATTGTCTTTAAAAAAATCACCAGAAGCCACCTCAATCCGGTCTGACAGTCCGGAGGCATCGACATGTTTTTGAGCATGGGGAGCGACTTTGGGCAAGTCAAAATTGATAAATCTCATATTTGGGTAGTGGGTAGCGATAACTTGGGATAGCAGTGCGAGGGCACCTCCTGCATCGCAGAGAGAGCTGTATTGGCTAAAATCGAATTTTTCTGCCAAAGCCTTAAAATTAGCGGTTTGTATGCTGGACATGGCTTCCAGAAACTTTCCCAGACGATCACCATCAGAGTAAAGCTCTTCAAACACGGGTCTGCCATTATGCTTGATTTCACTTTGAGCTTTTCCGGTTTTAAGCGCTGTGCCCAGATCATTCCAAAATCCAAAAAGACGAGAATTCAACATTTCAGGGAAACCACCGATATAGGCAGGACTTTTCTTATCCAGGAATGCACGACTGGCCGGAGTATTTTTGTATCGTCCTTCGGGACCATCCCCCTCCCGATCGAGAAAACTCATTGCAACCAATGCATCAAAGAAATCAAATGTGCCACGGGGATGCAAACCGAGCAAGTCCCCAAGCTGAACAGCTGTCATTGATTCTTCACCGAGCGCTGAAAACAGATCAAGTTCAATAGCTGTTAACAAAACTTTCGAAGCCCAAAAACCTGTGGCTGTTTGCATGATGGTGCCTGGATCATGTTGTGCTATCATACATCTCTCCTTTATTGCTATCAAACAATTCAGATTATGACAGGCCAATTCACTCTGAAAAATGAGCTTTATTCATTTTCAGACAAAAAATGCCCTGGTATTAAGCAGTGCTTGCCGCCTTTTACATGAGCATAAATGCTATCTGGCGGGTAGAATGGCCCTGTTTTTTACATGTGGCAAATTGGTGTTCGTTGCCTGTAAATAATAGAATTTTTGCAAGGTCAGCTTAACCTTTGCAAAAAAGTTTTAAATTGGAATAGATGAATGATGGGTTAAAAAGGTCAGTCAATGATTCCCTCGTCATTGGAATGTCCCTACCATCATGAACCGCAAATCATTTTTGTCAAGTTTCGTCCCAAAACATGACAATTTTTTTTTCTGTAAAGGCTTTAATAACGATAAAAAAGTAGATTATTACAGTAAAAAAAGAATTATAAATAATATGTCTTGGTAAAAAGAGATAATATATTCAACTATGTCAAGTAAAAAATTAAAATAATATCTATTTTATGAACAGTTTATAAATTTTATTCATAAATAATTGTATTTACATACAATATATTATATTTCAATATCGAATATTTTTTAAACTAACCAGCCTTTTGTAACTCATAGTACTGATAATCTATAGCTAATCAAAAATTCACATCCCGTCTCTCTTTTTATCAGCAGACAATGCGCAAGAATTATTTTTTTATTTTTGCAATATATATTTATTTTATTTGTTTTTCATCAGAGAAACAGCTATCATGATTTATGATCATTCAGAATCATTGAAACCTTTTCGATTCCGAACATGAAAACCGGGAGGACCTCGCGGTGCACAAGAAATTGATTCTTCAATGGTTAAAGCTTTTTGCAATTTTTTTATTGCTCACCTTATCGGGATATGCACAAGACAACAACCTGCAGACCGGTGGAGATAACACAGCAGTTATCGATGCATCGCAATTCAAACATTTGCAAAATGCCATCGACGCATTGCCAACAGGGGGTGGTATCATTGAATTGCCCCCGGGCCGCTTTGAGCTGGAAAAGCCACTTGTTTTGAACACCGATTTTGTGACGATCAAAGGCGCCGGCCCGTCAACCCATCTCGTCAATGTCAATAAAAATGGCCAACCCGCCCTTCACATCGAACCCCCGGAAGAACAGGGTAAACTCAACTGGATTCAGGTCACTGACTTGCGCATTACCGGCAATCCACAGAGCGGCAATGGCCTCGAAGCCGTGGATATCGAATGGCTGCTCCTCAGCCGGCTGAGCGTGGATCATCACGGCGGGGATGGCATTCTCATGGATCATTGCAATGAAGATCCCCGTGTCGCTGACTGTCTGATCACCTATAACGGTGGAGCCGGGATCAATCTGCTGGCCTGCCACGATATGGTCGTTTCTGCAAATCAGATCGAAGACAACCAGGATGGCGTCCGCTGCATCGGCGGATTCAACCTGACCATGACCGGCAACAATTTTGACGACCAAAAAGGCCATGGCCTGGTGATCGAAGATACTTATGGTTCGGTGGTGAGCGGCAATATGATCGAAGAATCCAATGGACATGCCGTGCTATTGAGCGGTGCATGCTATGGCATTTCTCTCAGCGCCAATACCTTTACGCATTGCCGGGGAGAAGGTGTCCGTCTCCAAGGAGTCAAAGATATCACGATCAGTGCCAATGGATTCGTGTTGATGCGCCAATATGCGTTGCATGCCCTGGAGGGCGCATCACAGCTGACCATTACCGGCAATACCTTTTCGAGGTTTCCCTATGATCCGTCAAAACCGTTGAATGTGGCAGAGACTCACAAAACCGATCCGGGACAAGGGATTCTCTTTGAAAATGTCCATGATATTACACTGAACGGTAACACCTTTTCCGAAACCTCCAAAGAAGCCATCCTCATCACTG
>CAYNUX010000049.1:0-14304 GCA_964400115.1 uncultured Cytophagia bacterium | reverse complement strand
GGGTATTGAAAATGAAATTTATAAATTTGCTACAAATCAGAGAGGTGTTTCATAAAGTCTGTCAAAAGTATTGTCATTGCTTTGATCGCAGGTGCTGCAATTTTTTCTACGGCTGTAGCTAAAGAAGCAGTTAGAGCTGATGCTTCTGCGATGAATCAAAAAGACCAGAAATTGGTCATGCAATTAAACTCTGCCGAACTCGAAAAACGCGTTGATGCTGCTCAGGAGCTGGGTGAACGCAAGGTTCAAGGTGCTGTAAAAGAGTTACAAAGTATGCTTCAAAAGGATAAAGAATATCGTGCCCGAATCGTTGCAGGTATGGCATTGGTAGAAATCGGGGATAAGAGTGCACTAGAAGCAATTAAGAAACAAGCAGAAAATGATCCCGTAAAGACAGCACGTACCGCGTTAAAGGCAATGGCTACCAAGCTCGAACAACAGAGCTAAATTTTTAAGACCTTACACCAAAGGGCGGACCTTTTACGAGGCCTGCCCTTTTTTTTGAATTGCAATTGTCCTCAAAATTGTTTTCTTACATTGCAGTCTGTCCCCGAAAATAGTGGAATATTCCGGGCAGAGAATTGATTGTTAATATTCCGAGACTGATCAATGTAGGAGCTTCATGTCCCAATCATACTCCCCTTCAAGACATCATATCTGGTTGATGTTTGACAAGATTGCACATCGCTATGATATACTCAATAGAGTCCTCTCACTTGGGAGAGATATTACCTGGCGCAAAGAATTGGGTCAGCATATTCCTGAATCGACGTTTACACGGATATTAGATATCGCGACAGGAACCGCTGACATCCCGTTGATGCTTGCTGCCAATAAATCAGCAGAATTGATTGTAGGTGTAGACAGGTCTCTCGAAATGTTGAAAATCGGCCATGCCAAGGCCAAAGACACACAGTCAGAGTTCAAATTATTGCCTGCGGATGGCATGGCCTTGCCCTTTTCCAAAGGTTCCTTCAATGTCACGACTATTTCTTTTGGTATTAGAAATATGCAAGATATTGATCTCGCTTTAAAAGAGATGCACCGCGTGCTCTCGTTTAAAGGGAAAGCATTAATTCTTGAATTTGCCCTCCCATCAAACCCCATTATACGTAAAGCCTATCTCTTTTATTTTCGAAACATTTTACCTGTTTTGGGTGGCATGATTTCCGGAGATATTCCTGCTTATCGATATTTAAACCAGTCTGTGGAAACGTTTCCTTATGGCAAACAGTTTTGTCAAAAAATGGAGCAGGCAGGATTTGTGCAAGTCGGTTTTAAAGCATTGACGTTTGGAATTTGCAGTTTGTATTGGGGAGAAAAGAGAGAAAATATTGGATAAAGAGATTGAATTTCTTATCTTCAATATTCGTCCAAAGGCAAAAGCATGGAGAGTATTTTTTTCCGGCCATTAAAGTTAATGATCAGGGGTCATCAATAGAAAAATCATGCATACCAATCGAGCAAAATATTCAGAGCCATTACAAAAATTTGCAGCCCGCTTACGTCAGATCCCAAACAGACCGAATGGATGCATTCATCGAATCGAAATTCCCTGGCCACGGCAAGATGCATTGAATTGGCTCTCGCTGCAAAAACATGACATAAAAATCTACTGGGCAGATCGCCAAAAGCAACTGGTTCTCGCCGGAGTCGGGGAAACCGTATCCATAAGCGGCGACGATCCACATGTAGAATCGATACTAAAAAAAATCAAAAATCGGCTAAAAGGCTCTGATCCCCGGATTCGGTTTATTGGCGGAATCGCATTTGACAGCAGCCCCCGAAGCGATCCCCTTTGGGCGCCATTTAAAGCGTTCAGATTTATGATCCCCCGATTTGAATTTCAACTTTTACCGGATTCAGCCCTGCTCGCATTTCATTTTATCCAGGAAGGCCTGGATAATGAGATATTAGAAAATCAGTTCATGCAGGAATTTCAACAATTGAGGATCGAAGGAGATGCAAAGCTGTCCCTATTACCCGATTTTAACCATCGCAAGGATGAACCGGACTGGCAGGGATGGCAGCATCAAATCAGCAAAAGTTTGCAGGCTTTTTCCGATCAGATACTCCAAAAAGTGGTATTGGCCAAAAGAACCGAATACCATCTGAAAAGCTCCACCGATCCTTTGAATCTGCTGAGACACTTGGCGCCTCAACACTCCCAGGCCTTTCATTTCGCCTTGCAACTCGGTGACAGCGGATTTACAAGCGTGACTCCCGAACGGCTCTATTATCGACAGGGGCATGAACTCTTTAGTGAAGCTGTTGCCGGCACGAGAAGGCGAGGAAAAACCTCTTCAATGGACGAACAACTGGGAACGGAATTATTAACCAGTGAAAAAGATCTCAGAGAACACCGCTGGGTAAGCGATGTTGTCCGGTCGCACCTTGAGCCGCTGTGTGACAGAGTTGATAAACCCGAAAAAGAACGATTATTAAAACTCGCTCATGTCCAGCATTTATTTACCCCCTTTCATGGGCAGCTAAAAAACGGAATTTCCGATGGTGAAATCATTGGGTGCTTGCACCCCACACCCGCTGTGGGCGGGCATCCAAAGGACAAGGCGTATGATCTCATCCGACAGCTGGAGACCTTTGATCGCGGCTGGTATGCAGGTCCTGTTGGTTGGATTAATGGCACCGGCGCAGAATTTGCCGTGGCCATTCGTTCGGCGCTGTTGAATGCTCGCCAATTGATCCTTTATGCCGGTTCCGGAATTGTGCAAGGATCAACAGCCGAAAAAGAGTGGGAAGAAACGGAAATCAAGCTTTTAAACTTTACGCGATTGTTTCAGGGTAATGGTTATTAATGCCAAAAATATCAACCACCTCTGGGCCAGGATCATCATTGAAGAATTACGACGGCTCGGCGCAGATTATTCTTGCATCTCACCGGGTTCGCGGTCGACTCCTCTGACGGTTGCTGCAGCCGAAAATCACAATGTCAGCACATTTTTGTGTTATGATGAACGTGGAGCCGCATTTCACGCTCTGGGGTATGCACGTGCCACCGCTAAACCGGCTGTACTCATTTGCACTTCCGGCACCGCAGCGGCCAATTATCTTCCTGCAGTGATCGAAGCTTCAATGGAATCAATCCCAATGATCATCCTGACCAGTGACCGTCCCCCCGAGTTACGGGAAACCATGGCCAACCAGACTATTCATCAACCCGCTCTCTATGGTGCCTATGTTCGCTGGCATTTTGATCTTCCATGCCCTGATGAAAATGTATCTTTGCATGCACTGCTCACCACAATTGATCAACTCTATTTTCGGGCAATATCCGAGCGTTCAGGCCCGGTGCACTTGAATTGTATGTTTAGAGACCCCCTCGCTCCTATCAAAGCCCCCATTTCCAGCAAATACCTCGCCCCCATAGAGACCTGGAAGAAAAGCAAAATTCCCTTTACCCGTGTTTATCCTGCACGACGGGCCCAATCAGAATCCACTTTACACTCGCTTTTGCAAACCAAAGAGCCACTTTTGGTTATTGGCAGATTACATTCGCATGAGCACATCAAAGCGTTGAGAAAATGGATAAAAACGATTCCATGGCCTGTTTACCCGGATGTGGCTTCGGGTCTCCGCATTAAATATTCGTCAAATATCATCGACCATATGGATCTGTTGCTGATTTCATCGTCGATACAAAAAAGATTGACCAAAACACCGATTTTACATATCGGCGGACCCCTGGTATCGAAACGATTTTATCAGTTCCTGCAATCCGAGCACCAGGCACCCTATATTCTTTGTGCACCCAATGCCATTCGTCAGGATCCAGCACATCATGTGACTGACCACATCGAGATTGATCCACAAGTCCTGGCAAGCTGGAAACCTGAACCCAGCTCGAAATCCGATCTGCTGATCTATTTGCGTAAAAACAGCAGGATGGTACAATCAATCCTTGCCAAAAGAGTAACTGATTTTTCAGAGCCCCACATTATCCGTGCAATCATGGATATCGTTCCTGATCACCACCACATTTTCATCTCCAATAGCATGCCGATTCGCGACGCAGACATGTTTGGCAGTAATTTCGATGACAACCAAATGATTGCTTCTAACCGCGGCGCCAGCGGCATAGATGGCAATCTGGCCACGGCTATTGGATTCAGCCAGGGAATGCATGAACCGGTTACGGCGATCATGGGAGATTTGGCTCTTATCCATGATACAAGTTCGTTTTCGCAATTAAGAACAATTAAACATCCGCTTATAATTATTTTGATCAATAATGGGGGGGGTGGCATTTTTCATTTTTTACCCATAGCAAAACATGACACCTTTGAGACATTTTTTGCAACACCCCATGAATGGAATTTTAAGCACATGGCATATCAGTTTGACCTGGCCTATGCTCAGCCTAAAACACTGCAGGATCTGCATATTGCATATCGTATGGCATTGAACCGATCAGAAAACACACTCATTGAAGTGGTGACTGATCGCCAAAAAAACCATGGAATTCATATGGAAATTTATCAAAACATCAGAAACGCTTTGGATGCAATCAGATAGGTCTTTTTCGATCCCCCGAGATGCAAAGCCCATGACACTGGTATTTTTGCACGGTTTCATGGGGTCTGCAAAAGACTGGGACGAAATCACAACATCGATCAAATATGAGATTCAGTGCCTGGCCATAGATCTCCCTGGCCACGGACAACACCTCAGAGCGCCGATAGGTCGTTATACTCTCCAGGGCGCAGCGATATGGCTGCTGGATTTGCTCTCTCAACAGGGAATCAAAGACTTTATACCCGTGGGATATTCTATGGGCGGAAGGCTGGCATTCCATCTCTTGCTCAATTTCCAGCATCGTCTTCCCGGTGCGATAGTCATATCTGCTTCTCCGGGACTCGAGACCCCCAAAGCACTCGAAGAACGCATAAAATGGGATAACAAAGTGGCTCACAAGCTCATGAACCAATCTTTTGAAACCTTTTTATCGGAATGGTATGCACAGTCTGTTTTTGGAGACTTTAAATCACATGCTCCCCGTTCCTTTTGGGAAAAGCGAAGACAAAATGACCCCCAAGAGCTGGCCAAAGTGATGCGAGGAATGGGCACGGGCCAACAGAGTTCATTTTGGGAAGCGCTCGGGCAGATCGGCAAGCCGATTTTGTATCTGGCAGGTGAAAATGACACGAAATATTGCACAATCGCCCGCCGGTTATACGAATACACATCGTTCTCTGTAAAGATTATCCCTGATTGTGGGCACTCTGTCCATTTGCAAAAACCACAGCAGGTCATAAAAAGCATAAAATCATTTTTGCCAACCATAGGAGGTCAGGATTGAGCACAATACAATGGCAATCCAGTGGAGAATACACCGACATTTTATTCGAGAAAGCACAGGGTATCGCAAAAATTACCATCAATCGGCCAGAGGTTCGTAATGCATTCAGACCCAAAACCGTTCATGAAATGTCCAGCGCTCTGGCTGATGCACATGAAGACCCACAAACCGGGGTAATCATATTAACAGGTAAAGGTGAAAAAGCATTCTGTTCCGGAGGAGATCAAAAAATTCGCGGAGAGTCGGGCTATAAAGACGAAAAAGGCACACACCGGTTGAATGTACTCGATTTTCAACGCCAGATCAGGACCTGTCCCAAACCCGTGATTGCTATGGTGGCCGGATATGCCATAGGTGGAGGGCATGTTTTACATATGATGTGCGACCTGACCATCGCTGCAGACAATGCCATTTTCGGACAAACGGGTCCCAAGGTAGGCTCTTTTGATGGCGGGTACGGAGCCAGCTATATGGCGAGAATCGTAGGCCAGAAAAAAGCACGGGAAATTTGGTTTCTTTGTCGGCAGTACACGGCTCAGCAAGCTCTGGAGATAGGACTCGTGAATACGGTCGTTCCTCTCGAAAACCTGGAAGCAGAAACGATTCAGTGGTGCCGCGATATTCTTGCCAACTCTCCTACCGCGATTCGTTGTCTCAAAGCGGCCTTGAATGCGGATTGCGACGGCCAGGCCGGTCTGCAAGAGCTCGCAGGATGCGCGACCATGCTTTATTACATGTCCGACGAAGCACAAGAAGGCCGCAATGCCTTTTTGGAAAAACGAAAACCCGATTTTGGCAAATTTCCGAGACAACCATGACTATGGGATTCAAACTCAAGGTTTGGTGGCTCGCCAGTCGTCCAAAGACATTGCCGGCAGCGTTGGCGCCGGTTCTTATTGGTACGGCTATGGCATTTGGCGATGACAAGGGGCATCTCTTGTCGGCACTGCTCGCTGCCTGTGGTGCCCTGCTGATTCAAATCGGTACCAATTTTGCGAATGACTATTTCGACTTTGTTCAGGGTGCCGATGATCATACACGAACAGGTCCCACCCGAGCCACTCAGGCAGGGTGGGTCAAACCATCAGCCATGCGAACGGCATTTATACTTACCTTTGCCCTTGCTGCAGGGATAGGGGCGTATCTTGTTTGGCGGGGCGGATGGCCGATCGCAATGATCGGTGCTTTTTCAATCTTGTTCGGTATCATTTATACCGGAGGTCCCTACCCTCTCGGCTATTATGGATTGGGAGATATAGCCGTATTTATCTTTTTCGGTCTTGTTGCCGTGGGCGGTACCTATTACGTTCAGGCACTCGAATGGCCCGCCATCGTCTGGATCAGCGGTATTGCACCGGGATTATTTAGCGTTGCGATACTGGACATTAACAACTATCGGGATATCCATTCTGACCGCAAGGCAGGGAAACGCACCCTGGTGGTGCGGTTTGGTCCCGGTTTTGCAAAAGTGGAATACGCTGTTTGCATCATTTTCGGCAGCCTGACCCCCCTGGCGCTCATCACATATTTTGATGCGCCGGTATTATCAGCACTCTCTTCGCTGACATTGCTTGCCGCGATTCCCACGCTGCGCAAGGTTTTTTCACTCGAGCCCGGACCTGTGTATAACACAATTCTCGCTGAAACCGGGAGATTGCTACTATTGTATAGCATACTTTTTTCAATGGGGTGGTTTTTGTGAAAATTCGTTCTGTTGATATATTTCGTTTTCATCTCACACCCGAGAAAAATATCCCATCGGGTCATCGCAATCTCGACACCCGAACAGGGCTTTTACTGAAATTAAAGACCTCGGAAGGCAACGTCGGTTGGGGAGAGACATCTCCTTTGCCAGGCACTCTAAAAGAGACCCTATTCGAGGCTGAATTGCAATGGCTGTATCTGGCTCAACAATTGACAAAACAAGAAATCCTTGTATCCAATTCATATCATCATGCTATGCAAAATCTGCTAAAAGACAATGCACGGTTATGCCCATCCGTTCGCACGGGCATGGATATGGCACTGTGGGATCTTTTGCATCCTTTCTCCGACATATCGATACCAGTCAATGCCCTGTTAAATCAAGCGCCCAACTCACAGGATATTCTTCGCTTATTGGATATGGGGGTTAAAAGCCTAAAGTTTAAGGTAGGCAGACAATCCATTAAAGAAGAACAAAACAAGATCCGTCTGATTCAGGAATTGATCAGGGATCGTGCAACCTTGAGACTGGATGCCAACAAAGCCTGGTGCCCGAATGAAGCACTGGCTTTCTTGTCTGCACTCGACCCTGAAGGAATTGAATACATCGAGGAACCGCTAAAGTCACTAACAGAGTACCCGGTATTACTAAAAAACCTCGAAATTCCGATTGCCCTGGATGAGAGTCTTCAAGATTTGAATCCCCTATCGCCGCTATTGGCAAGAGGAATAAAAATATTGATCCTAAAACCGACTTTACTCGGAGGATTTTCTATTGTTCATCAATGGATAGAGTATGCAAACAGAACAGACAAGAAATGGATCCTTTCCCATTGTTTTGAATCTCCTGTGGGGTTGTCACACCTCATTTCATGGGCCCATCATTGGGGAGGCCAAACGCGCTCAATGGGGCTCGATGCGTCCACATGGACGCACTGCCCATGGTTAAAGCATCCGTTAAAAACCGATTATGGACGAGTCAGTTCTTTTGGCGTACTCGATAAAATTATCAGAGAAAAACGTCTGGAATGGATCCAGCATGTACCCTCTTGATGAAAAACTGGATCTCTTTTCCTGGTTAGATGAACTAGAGCCAGAACAACCCTTTTTGCTATCACCCAGAAAGACCATCACCACAAAAGAGTATTTCTCACGGGTAGCCTATGTTTATCGCGAATTATCACACCTCGATCATGAAAATAGAATTGCAATCTGTGCAGAAAACTCGCTAGAAGCGCTGATTTGTCTGCAAGCAATTTGGCAGGCCGGTAAAATCGCGATCCTGGTTCCGACAAGATGGCCCCGGGAACCGATTCAAAAAGAATTGCAAAACCTGAATTGCCGGATTTATTTTGCAGACAATGCAATGCTTGATGCCCCGACCTTTAGACACCTCTCCCTCTCATTGGCTGAACAAGTCTGCGCTGATTCAACTCCATTACCCAGAGTTCATTGTCATACCCCGGCGACAATTGTCTTTACCTCTGGCAGCACTGGCCAACCCAAAGCAGTATGCCATTCTTTGGCCAATCATTATTTTAGCGCCCTCGGATCGCAACGGTATATCCCCTTTTCAAATTCGCATCGATGGTTACTTTCCTTGCCGCACTATCATGTTGGGGGACTGGCTATTTTTATGCGTGCTCTGTTTTCGGGAGGATCTGTTTATGTCGGAAATTTAGAGTCAGCACAGGGAATAACCCATATCTCGGCTGTAGCGACCCAAATGATGAAATGGCTTGAAAATCCATTGCTGGTGAGGGCATTGAAAGATTTAAAAGCCATCCTGCTGGGCGGCAGTGCGATTCCTCATACTCTGATTGAACGATGTGTTGCCCTTCAGCTCTGCATTCACACGAGTTATGGAAGTTCCGAGATGGCTTCGCAGATTGCCACCACCCCCCCTGCTGCCGATTTTCAGACACTTTATACAAGCGGGTTTGTATTACCGTATCGAGAATTGACTTTTTCAAAAAAGGGGGAAATATGGGTAAAAGGGAAAACGCTTTTTCTGGGATACATGCGAGGTGCTCATCTTGATCCTGCCCGCAATGAACAGGGTTGGTTTTGCACCCGGGATAAAGGATTTTGGGATGAGCAACAGAGAATAAATATAACAGGGCGTTCAGACAACATATTCATTTCCGGAGGCGAAAATATCAGCACAGAAGAGATCGAACTGGCATTGAGCTCTTTGCCCGGTGTGCAGGAATGTGTGGTGGTCGCGGTCCATGATGACCTTTTTGGCCAACGGCCGGTGGCATTTATTCGCACATTTACCGGCGCCCGATGGAATGAAAACAAGATCAAAAATGAGCTAAAACCCAAACTGGCAAAATTCAAAATACCCGACCGTATCTTGAGTTGGCCTGATTCGAACACCGGCCTAAAGCCGGATCGCAAAAAATTCAAAGAGATGGCTAAAATATTGATCGAGCAAGACCGTAATCATTAGAATTAACGGTTTGCGGAGGTGGGATTTCCCATCAAATTTTTCAGGCGGGAGAGCAATTTCTCCGGAAGATCGATTTTTTTTCGCGTCTCTATGGACATGGAAACGTGCACGGTCTGTGCAGTCGCAATCGTCACATCATCTTTATCCGAAAACCGGTAGCCCAAAACAAAACTCGTTTTACCCAATGACAAGACATCAACACTAACGATCAATGTCTTTCCCACCTCGATTGGCTTGCGATAATCCGCCTCTGCATGCACAATAGGCAAGATAAATTCCGATTTCAAAAGATCTGCGATGCTCAAATCTAGTGTTTGCAAAAATTCTTCATAGGCATCATGTGCCAGAATAAAGATATTACCGTAAAATAACAATCCTGCTGCGTCAGTATGATGTAATCTGACACGGGTACGAAAAGCAAACATGGGTAATCCTTTCCACAACAATCTGGGTCTTTATTTACCAGCCTGGGGGAAATGTACCACCAGGCGGAATCTTAGACCATATGCAAACCTCTATTTTTCAACACCTTTGAAAAAATTAACTTTTTGGCATATGATTTGCAAGAGACTAGAGTGAATATATAAAGACAAAACCATAGAGGGCAAAATGAAGTATTTGGTCTATATCATGCTATTATTCATCTCCATGAACACCTGGGCAAAGGAAAGTATTCGTATTGATGAACCTCTGCTTGGGCATCAAGACAGACAATTGCTCGCAAAATTACATGACAAAGAATTGTCCAAACGAATCAATGCTGCCAAATCTCTTGCCGAACGCCAGACAATACAGGCCACTGATGATTTGATCGAAATGTTGAAAGCCGATGATGAACATCAAGCCAGAATTACCGCCGGATTGGCTTTGATCGAAATCGCCACACCCAGAGCGATCAAGGCTGTCAAAGAACAATCCGTTCAGGATGTCAATAAAACCGTTCGTCATGCTCTTGCAGGCATGATCAATATGCTTCAAAAGGACCTCTAAATGTAACCAGCACTAGCTCCTCCCATAAAGGCAGATCCCGCACCCAGGTCTGCCTTTATTTTCAAAGAAAGCATATTTCATCGCAAATCGAGCTTAACGGGTTTGCCGCCGAGATTTTTGCTCCGATCAGCTGCTTCCATAAAGGCAAACATTTCCAGCGTCTCTTGCCGGGGAACAGGAGATTTTCCGGTACGAAAGAACTCAAGTACCTCGATCAAAAGATTTTTATAAAGTGCACCTTTGGTATAGCGCGTATCAACAATCTTTTTCTCGCCGAAAAGCATGATGCCATACGCACTCTTGCCCTTGCGAATACCGCGAAAAGATCCAATCCGGCCATCCTGCCAAACTCCTACTACCACGTCTGTTTCCTTGTTATGAATTCTCGTAACACGAGTACATCCGGCACCCATTACGGTAAAAATCATCTCGATACCATGGATACCATACCACATCAAATCGGGATGATGAGGCTCAAATTTGCATGGAGAATAGGCAGCACACCCGACAATTTTACCTGCAGTTGAATCCTTGAGCGCCGTTTGTAATGGCTGCAAAAAGCGCAGACTGGAGGCACTAAAACATGGAGTCCCATATTCATCTGACAATCGAAAAATTTCCCGCACCTCCTGCAAACTGGCGGCCATAGGCTTGTCAATAAAGAGGGGTTTACCCGCCTTGAGAACAGGGGTTGCTTGTTCGAGATGAACCCGACCATCCACGCTGGTCAAGATGACAGCATCAACGAGGCCGAGTAACGTCGGAATATCTCTCACAATCTCTACGCCGAATTCTTCACTGACCTGTTGAGTAAAGCGCTCGATTCTTGTGTGACTGGCCTCCACATCAGGACTTCCGCCCGGAAAGGCGGCGACAATATGTGCACCACTCAGAACATCCGCGTTTGTCGGTTCATTGAGCAACCTGGCAAATGCAGGGGCATGACTGGTGTCCAGCCCAATGAGCCCGATACGTAGTGGTGTTCGAGCAAAACTCTGAGATCCAAAACAAAGCACGCCTACTGTCAACCAAGAAAGGATTTTGTTGATCATGGAATCTCCCTTGTCAATCAAAATGGGTTGTGTTTATCTCAATAAATGGAATTTTATGGATTTCTGCAAGCAAGAGTTTGGTACATTTTTAAAAAGCAGGCATGTGCGAATAGATCAAAAGCGTGATGCGTGATGCATTATACCTGCCCTGAATGATCAGGGAACATCCTGTTCTGGCTGTAATGCATCTAAAAAATTTTTCCGGAAAGCAGCAAAAGTAGAGATTGCGATGCAGGGATACATATCTGTCCAGCATCACTGGCCTGGATATAATATTGGAGCATAATTCCTGGCGGAGATGAGGGCAACATAGCCATCCAATATAAAGTTGCCTCCGTCATTGATGATGTTATTGGGAATTTTGCTCCCCTCGAACAAAGGAACATCGAGAAAAGGGGAAATCCCTCAAGAAACCTGATCATCCAGATAGCGGAGTTCAGAATAGATAAAATCAATCAGGCTAAATGTCATGTCATTTTCATTATAGACGGACCAGGGTCCAAAGTCACGCGTCCAAACCGAATCGTGGCCATATTTGACAAAATCCACATTATATCCACTTTGTCTTCCTGATGAACCTATACGCCAGTGATTTTCTGAATGCTTAGACGGTCGTAAATGAGTTTTGTTCTGAGTTTTTTCAAAATATTCTTGTCACTCCAATGCTGCTATTTAATGCAATCGAGAAAAAAAGCCTGAATGATACTTGCATCCTAAACATATTTCGATTAAAATTCAGGTGAGTGATTAAGGGGACTCGTACCCTACCCTATTTATCAACCATCCAGGAGGTTCAACATGACCCATCAGCGCACTTTTGTCCTGGCAGCATTACTGCTTTTCGTTGCCAGCAACGGGCTTTATGCCCAGGGAAATTTTTCAACAAGCTTGCATGTCACCCGGTCAGGGAAAAATTATTTTTATGGTGCAGACACTGCCCTTACCGGTGCCCCTGCACCCGGATTTGAATCCTTAACCAATGTACCCATCGATCACCCCAATGTAGCCTGTACTCAGTGCCACCCGGGCGACGGATTGGATGCAAACGGGGAAGCGTATCCTGCACCCTATCAACCCGGTTGTGTGGATTGTCACGCGACCAAAACAGCAGGCATGCCTGTGGCCGAAGAAAGCTGCTATGGCTGTCATGGCCGGCAAGGGACTGAGGCGAACAAACTCGGTTATACCGATGTGCACCGTTCTGGCGATAATCCCCTCAAATGCTGGGATTGTCATAGTAAAGCCGAACTCCATGGTGATGACGGTGTTGAATACTCTTCAATGCTCGAACCCGGAGCGATCAAAGTCACCTGTGAACAATGCCATAACACCGAGGCGGGAACCTTGCCCGATCACAGTTCCTATGATCCGCACGGCGATGCCCTTCATTGCGCTGCCTGTCATACCCAATCGGTCATCAGCTGCTACAATTGCCATTTTGAAAGTCAGGTGGAAAGCCATCTCAAACGCGCCAAGCAGCCGATCAAAGATTTTGTGATTCTGGTCAATCGGGACAAAGACGGTAAAGTGGGAACTGCCTCCTTTCAGTCGCTGACATACAAAGGAGACAGCTGGGTAGCCTTTGCCCCCTATCATGCCCACACCATCACCAGTGAAGGTCGTAGATGTGCAGACTGCCATGCAAACCTGGGCGGCTCTATCGATGCCATCGACGATTATAATCAAGATGGTATCATAAAATTTGCATCCTGGAATGCGAATGACAGCACCCTGTCATGGACCAAAGGTGTCGTGCCCCTGCCGGCTGACTATGAGAAATCATTTAGGATGGATTTCATTACCTATAATGGTAATGTAGATGATCCGGTAGGTCCTTCTAAAAACTGGTCAACAATCGGAGAAGATACCTGGGATGGGCATCAGCTCTTTTTTGCAACCCCTATGACCAAAGTGCAAATGGCTAAATTGGGATTTGATACAACACAAGCGCCTACTGTGGTGCAACATGACGTTTTGGCACCCACTCCTCAAGAGTTCGACCTGGCACAAAACTATCCCAATCCATTCAATCCCAGCACGGTGATAGAATTCAATTTGAACGAAACTAAAACCATAACATTAATAGTATACGATATCACGGGCAAGGTGGTATCGGTGCTGATGCAAGATCAACGGCTGCCTGCTGGCTTGCATCGATACCAGTTCAATGCCCATGGTCTTAGCAGCGGAGTCTATTTCTATGCAATCAAAAGTGCGAACCATTCTGTCATGAAAAAAATGACCATCATGAAATAAGCTGCTGAATACGGATGGAAACAGAGGCCTCGCAAGAGGCCTCTAGCCATCTCTGATCTTTAACTTGATGTCACTACAATGCACCCACTCTGCAACCGCACTTTTTTTGATCTCCCTGTACAACTTGACGACACCATGAAAATCACCATGAACTGTACCCTGGCCATCATAGGTACAAGCCTGCATCGGGGCATATTCGTGAACCCCTACAGCCATAGGGCGCATAGACCTCTGATGGTTGCTTTTGATCGATCGCGACTCTCTCTGGAACGTTTTTAAAGATACTTTTGTATATCTCGCCCAGCCGTTTGTTATAAATGTGAAAACTGAAATTAAAAAAAGCGCGATTATAGGAATATAATCGCGCCGAGTGTGACCCCACGGGGAGTCGAACCCCGGTTGCAGGAATGAAAATCCTGAGTCCTGACCACTAGACGATGGGGCCAAATGATCATCCGAGTCTCGAGTGTGCTCAGATTCAGATTAGGGTGAGTGACGGGACTTGAACCCGCGACCTTCAGAGCCACAAT
>CAYNUX010000048.1:0-14871 GCA_964400115.1 uncultured Cytophagia bacterium | reverse complement strand
AGAGCCAACTGTATACCACTGAAACCATACCGCATGAACGTTTAGTCGACCTTCCGGACGAGTTTTTACCCATTTGGAAAGAATATGAGCAACTCTTGAAGAATTGGAATGCGGTTGATTTTGATGATCTTATTGGCATTCCTGTGCATCTGTTGCGCAATGACCCCGAACAGAGACGGGTTTGGCTACAGAGTTATCAGGTGGTTGCCGTGGATGAATTTCAGGATATCAATCGTGCGCAGTATGAATTTTTTCGTTTGTTTGCTCTGGCAGCCCGGGATGTTTGCGTCATCGGAGATCCCAACCAGGCGATTTATGGATTTCGCGGTGCAGATCGTTCTTTTTTTATGCAATTTCAAAATGAATTTAGCGATGCGGTGAGACTAGAGCTCCGCCAGAATTATCGTTCCGAACAAAATATCCTTTCTGCCTCGAGCCAGGTGCTCGATATCGCAGAAAATGATGCTGTTTGGTCATCAGTGAATTCGGATTTAAAGCTATTTATTCATAACGCTCCCACAGACCGGGCAGAAGCCGAGTTTATCGTGCATCAAATCGAACGGCTTGTCGGGGGAACCAGTCACTATTCCATGGATACCCGGAGGGTAGACGGGAGTGAAAAATTCAAGTTTTCCTTTTCTGATTTTGCCATATTATTGAAAAGTCGTATGCTTTTGCCTCCACTGATGGAAGCTCTGACCCGTTCGGGAATTCCTTTTGAAAATATCGATGATGGTCGCTTGAGTTCGCAGAGTATGATCAATAAAGTGATCGATGGCTTGAGAGTGATCGAACAAGATCACTATTTTCCGGCACATCTTTTGGGAGATTGGCTGCAGGAACATCCGGATATCTTCAGCGCCCTTGTCGCCATGCCCCGGCCCTCGATATCGGGCATAACTAACCGTGAAATTCGAAAGAATATTGAACACCAAATTAATGAATTAAAAAAAGATGAATCAGCCTCGCTTTCTGAAAAGATTAAAACGATTTCATCATTTATAGATCCTGATCAGATCGATTCCGATAAACTCAAAGCATTATCGCGTCTCGCTGCCCCCTATAATGGTCATACGGAAGAGTTTATTGATACGCTAATGCTCGAATTGCAATTGGATCAATGGGATCCACGAGCCAACAGGGTCCGTTTGGTAACAATGCATGCTTCCAAGGGCTTGGAATTTCCAGTGGTTTTTATCCCCGGTCTTGAAAAAGGAATTATGCCTTTTCAGACAGGCAATAAAACAACCGATATAGAGGAGGAACGCCGGCTCTTGTACGTGGCAATGACACGGGCAAAATCTTATTTGTTCCTGACATATTGTCAAAAACGCCTGTTGCACGGAAGCAAACAAGAACAGCAGCCCAGTCCGTTTTTGAAAAAAATATCAAAATCTCTTTTGGAGGAAATGAACCTTTACAAAAGCGCAAGATCCGTTCGCGATGATCAACTCGATTTGTTTTGATTCTGTTTACGCGAATGATTGAAATGTTGCTATAATAAACAAACAAGGCTTGTATAAATGAAAATTTTAGATTTTAAAAGCGATACCGTAACCCGACCCGGTCCGGGCATGCGCCAGGCCATCATGCAGGCCGACGTGGGAGATGATGTGTTTGATGAGGATCCTACCGTCAATCGACTGCAAGAGATGACCGCAGAACTTTTTGGTAAAGAGGCCGCGCTATTTGTTCCTTCCGGAACCATGGGCAATCAGATTGCCATCAAGGCCCATACAAAGCCCGGGGATGAGGTGATTTGTCATATCGATGCCCATTGTTTTAACTATGAAGGCGGCGGTGGTGCGTTATTGTCCGGTGTTCAGATGCATCCATTACCCGGTCCGGCCGGACTCTTTACTGCCGAACAGGTCGCGTCAGCGATCAGACCCTTTGATCACCACTATCCCCGGACAAGTCTGGTTTGTCTGGAGAATACCCATAACCGGGCTGGCGGTTCGTTGTTTCCTGTCGAAGAGATGGAACGTATCTATGAACTCTGCCAGGAGCATCATCTCGCTGTTCATCTGGATGGTGCGCGTATTATGAATGCCCACATTGCCAGCGGTGTTTCTTTGAAAGAGTATGGCAGATGTGTGGATTCTGTTTCCATCTGCCTTTCAAAAGGATTGGGCGCTCCGGTAGGCTCTCTGGTTGTCGGTTCTACAGAATTTATCGATCGCGCTCATCGTTATCGCAAAGTGTTTGGTGGCGGGATGCGTCAGGCGGGCATTTTGGCTGCTGCGGGAATCTATGCCTTTGAGAACAATGTTGAGCGCCTCGAAGACGATCATCGCCGGGCAAAGCGGCTCGCAACAGCCCTGAATGCTCTTGATCCCTTTTATGTGGATATGGAAATTACACAAACCAATATCGTGATTGCAGAAGTGAATAAACCGCTTGATGCCGTGCAAGTCACTGAGCAGCTCAAGAAGAAAAATATTCTGGCCATACCCTTTTCAAAAAGTCGGGTGCGGTTTGTTACCCATCTGGATCTCGATGATCAGGATGTGGATTCTGCCATCGATGTCTTAAATCAACTCTATCACGACCAGAATAGATCATCATGAAAGTAATTATTGTGGGTGCCGGCCGGGTGGGATTACAGCTCGGCAAAATGTTGACTGCAGAAAACAATGATGTGACAATCATCGATCCTGATTCCAAGGCGTGCCGTAAAGCTTCGGATTTGCTGGATGCCATGGTGATTCAGGGCAACGGTGCTGTGCCGTCGATTCTCGAAGAAGCGGGGATAAAGTCGAGTGATATGCTGATCGCGGTGACCTCTCTCGATGAAATAAATATTCTGGCCTGTTTGGCCGCCAGCCGCTGCAATGTGGGCATCAAAATCGCGCGCTTGCGCAACACCGATTTTAGTCAGCCCGATTCGATCCTGAAAAAAGAGGATATGGGAATCGATTTGATCATCCATCCGGAACTCGAAACGGCCAGGGAACTCGTCTGGCTGATCAAGCGTACCGCAGCGACCGATATTATCGAGTTTGAAAACGGCCAGGTTCAGCTTATCGGTGTTCGCATCGACAAAGATCAGCCGATCATTAACAAGACACTGCGCCAGATCGATGAGGAAAATCCGGATATTCGTTTCAGAGTCGTTGCCATTTTTCGCACCAACAAAACCATTATTCCGGGGGGCGACGATTATGTGCAAAAAGGAGACCAGCTCTTTTTCATGATCGAGGCCGACAGGGTTCCCAGATTGCTGCAGATTCTTGGCAAGGGCGAAGAAAAGATGGAAAATATCATGATCCTGGGCGGCGGCAAAGTGGGGCGTCTGGTTGCCAGTGACCTGGAAAAAGATAAACAGTTTCAGGTCAAACTCATTGAGGCACAGCATGAAAAAGGGGTCAAGATTGCCGAGCAGCTGAAACGAACCCTGATCATCATGGGAGATGGTACAGACATCGATCTGTTGGCCGCAGAAGGCATCATGGATATGGATGGCTATATTGCTGTGACCGATGATGAGGAATCCAATATTATCTCCTGTCTTGTCGCCAAACATTTGGGCGTTAAAAGATGCCTGGCCATGGTGCAGCGCAGCGACTATTTGCCTATTATGTCGAGTATCGGCCTGGACGCTGCTGTAGATCAACAAATGATTACGGCGAATGCAATTTTACGTTTTGTCAGGCGGGGAAATATTGTTTCTCTGGCTACACTGCCGGGCATAGATGCCGAAGTCTTGCAAATCGAAGTTCATGAAAAATCAAAGGCTTCAGGCAAAGAACTTAATCGTCTCAAAATGCCCAAAAACGCCATGATCGGTATTTTGAGCCGTAATGGAGATGTAAGTGTGCCCATCGGTACGACAATACTCAAGCCGGGTGACAAACTGTTCGTCTTTACTCTGCCCAATGCAATATCGGAAGTGGAAAAAATGTTTGCCGTAAAATCTTGAAAGAACCCTCCATTGTACGATATTGCACCCATGAGAACGTGAATCCAAAGCCCGATCTCTTGACCTTACAGATGAAACATTAACAGGATGGCACCTTCTTAGCGAGCCGGAAAAACGATGAATTATCGAGCCGTACTGAACATATTGGGTGCATTGCTGATTTCCATTGCCCTGGCAATGATCCTGCCATTGGCCTTTTCTCTCTATTATCAGGAAGGCGATGCCGGTGACTTTATGCTCTCCATGCTTATTACGATGGGGGTCGGACTCTTGCTCGTGCTCTTTAATCGTCACCATACTGATTTACGTAGCCGTGAAGGATTTGCCATTGTGGTGCTCGGCTGGACCTTTGCGGCGGTTTTTGGCGCCTTGCCTTTTGTCTTTTCCGGAGCCATTCCATCATATACGGATGCGTTTTTCGAGACCATGTCCGGATTCAGCACCACAGGTGCGAGCATCCTTACCAATATTGAAGTTCTTCCGCACGGACTTTTGTTTTGGCGTAGTCTGACACACTGGCTCGGTGGCATGGGTATTATTGTGCTGTCACTGGCTATTCTGCCCTTTCTGGGTGTCGGAGGCATGCAGTTATTCAAGGCTGAGGTGCCGGGTCCTGTGCCGGATAAATTGAGTCCTCGTATCAAGGAAACCGCGAAAATTCTCTATGGCGTTTACGTCCTGATCACTGCTGCAGAGACCCTGCTTTTAATGGCAGGAGGCTTGTCGTTGTTTGATGCGTTGTGCCATACGTTCGGTACTGTTGCTACCGGCGGATTTTCGACCAAGAATGCCAGTATAGCCCATTTTAACAGTCTGTATGTGGAATCGGTGATTATGGTATTTATGGTTCTTGCAGGCACTAATTTTGCGTTGCACTATCGCTTTCTGCGCAAACAGTGGGGGGTCTATACCACTGACCGGGAGTTTCGCTTTTACTTTCGGGTTTTGCTGTTTTGTACTCTTGTCGTTACCGGAATGCTATACCTGATCAACAATTTTGATCTGGGTGATTCTGTACGTGCGGCTGCCTTTCAGGTGATTTCGATCACGACGACCACCGGGTATGCCACGGCTGATTTTGAACAATGGTCGACTGCCGGTCAGTTGATGATGTTGCTCCTGATGTTTGTCGGCGGATGCGCAGGCTCTACCGGTGGCTCGATCAAGATCGTACGAATCATGCTGATATTTAAACATGGATTAAATGAACTGCAAAAATTGTTGCATCCTAATGCTTTTCTGCCCATTCGGCTGGGAGGGCGTATTGTGTCTCCAGAGGTAATGACCAATATCCTGGCATTTTTTGTGATTTATATGGGCATATTTACGGTAGGCTCTCTCGTCATGACCATGATGGGATTGGATATGATTACTGCTACCTCTAGTGTTGCAGCCACGTTAGGCAATATTGGACCGGGTCTGGCAACCATTGGTCCAACAGATAATTATGCACATATTCCGTCTCTTGGCAAGTGGCTGCTGTCTTTTTTTATGTTATTGGGCCGTTTGGAACTGTATACCGTGATCGTACTGATCACCCCGGCATTCTGGAAAAAATAATGAAACAATTACGGGCTTTAAACATACAATATACTGATTAAAATATTAGTTTATTGTTGATTTTTTGTTAAATTTTAATTAAACTATTTGATGTGTCTATTGATTTTTTATTTTTCGTAAAATTTTTTAGAAATAAATTCTATTCTGCTGTGTTTTAGTATTTAACGGCTCTCGGCTTTAAAAATCAACGTTTTGCATCCAAGTAAAAACAATCTCTCTATATAGAGTTTATTAACTAGAACCCAATTCCAGCCAGTTTTAAAATTATAAAGAAAGTGATACCATTTTGCAGGATGTTAAAGAAAAACCTCAAAAGAAAAAGAAAAAAGGAGAAATTCGGTCCAAAGAGTCGATTGAAAAGTATCTGGAGGAGATCGGTAACTTTTCCCCTCTGCCTCCTGAAAGAGAAATTGAATTGGCTCGCCGTATTCGCAAAGGAGAAGAGGATGCTCTCGATACCCTGGTCAAGTCTAATTTGCGTTTTGTGATCAGTGTTGCCAAGGAATATCAAGGTCAGGGCCTGCCATTGCAGGATCTGATCAGTGAGGGCAATCTGGGACTGATTAAAGCGGCGCAACGCTTTGATGAAACCCGCGGGTTCAAGTTTATCTCTTATGCAGTATGGTGGATTCGTCAATCTATTCTGCAGGCCCTTGCCGAACAGTCACGTGTTGTCAGGCTGCCTCTGAACCGGGTTGGCGCCATCAACAAGGTCGGAAGAGCGCTGGAAGGACTGGAAAAAAAATTCAGCCGCGAGCCCAGCATGGATGAAATAGCCGACAGGATGGAAATGACTTCTTTTGAAGTGGCCGATGTACTCAAGACCTCTGCCCGGCATCTTTCCCTCGACGAACCGTTCAAAGAGGATGAGGGAAACAGTCTGTTAGATGTGCTGGAAAGTGATCGTTATACGCCGCCAGATGGAGATCTGATGCGCGCCTCTCTACGGGAAGAGATCGACAAGGTTCTGGGGACCCTCAAAGATCGTGAAGCCGAAATCGTCAAGCTCTATTTCGGTTTGCTCGGTGACCGCCCCCTGACCCTCGAAGAGATCGGTGAGTATTTTCAACTCACCCGTGAACGAGTACGCCAGATCAAGGAAAAAGCCTTGCGACGGCTGCGACATCGATCGCGTCTGGAACCTTTAAGAAAATATCTCGGATAATTTCAAGCCCTTGAGTGATCAAGGGCTTTTTTTTTGCCCAGACCGGGCAGGTTGAAAAGAAACCTGCGAATAAAATCCCCCTCGGCACCAATACTCCAGCCGACCTGAAAGGTGTTTTTTCACCTTTCAGGTCTGGCTAAAAACTTGACTGTTTACAACTCTTGGCATGCCTTAAATAAAATCCATCACCAGCAACAAATAAATAAACAACACATAAGATCCCACCAGCACTCCGCCTTCCCAGCGATTGATCTTGAATCCTGTGCGAATCAAAGGCAAGAAAATGATGGTCAAAATCATCTGGAATGGAAAATGAAACGTCAAAAGCGGCTTGTCGACCTGTATGGGGAACAACAGGGCAATGATCGCAATAACTATGAGGATATTAAAAATATTGCTGCCCACAGCATTGCCCACAGCGATATCCACTTCTCCCTTGGCCACGCTCACCGTGGAAATGGCCAGTTCCGGCAATGAGGTGCCTACCGCGACCATGGTGACACCGATGACCAACTCGCTGATGCCCAGAGACAGTGCGATAATAATTGCCGATCGAACGATCAGCGAAGAGGCGCCGACGAGTACGCCCAGGCCGATGATCGTGAGCAGGATGCTCAGCCAATTGCGCTGTTTTTTCTCTTCCGGAGCCGAAAGTCCGGATTCAAAATGCGTTGCCCCCAAGCGGTCCTTTTGTGCGGAGCGAATCATATAGAGAATAAATCCGACAAACAAAAGCAACAGGATTGCGCCGTCAACCTGCCCCAGGGTGCCATCCACGCTCATGATAAAAAACAGGGCAGTGGCAATAATGAGAAACGGCATTTCCCGGCGCACCGTACTCGCCTGAATCTCCAAAGGCCGGATGAGGGCGGCCACCCCCACTACCAGTGCAATGTTGGCAATATTGCTGCCGATGATATTTCCCAGGGCAATGTCTTTGGTTTGCTTGATGGCCGCGATGAGGCTGACGGTCAGCTCCGGGGCCGATGTACCCATGGCCACAATGGTCAACCCGACGATCATGGGCCGAATACCAAAGCGTATTGCCAGGGTGCTCGAGCCGCGAACAAGCATTTCGGCTCCAAAGTAGAGCAATACGATTCCCACCAAAAACAATAAAGAGGGCATCAATAACATGGTTACCTCGCTCTGGACGGATTCTGCCGACTACCCGGTTTGACCAGATCCAATCCCTGTTGACACAACGGGCATTCAGAGGGCTCATAGGTGGTCACCTGCATTTGCAGCACAGAATGCAGGCGAGTTCCCAGATCTGCTTTACCCGCGCTGCGATCCACGATGCAGGCGGCTCCCATGATTTCTGCATCCTGATTTCGACACAGTTCTATGGTTTCTTTGATCGATCCCCCTGTGGTGATGACATCTTCAACAGCCAGAACTTTTTCACCCTTGTTCAGGGTTAAACCGCGTCGAAAGGTCATGGCTCCATCCTCCCGCTCGGAAAAAATCGCTCTTTTGCCCAGTTGTCGGGCCACTTCCTGGCCCACGATGATGCCCCCGATAGCCGGGGATACCACCACATCGATATCGAGGGTCTTGAATGCCTTGCCGATTTCTGTACACAATTGTGTACAATAGTGTGGATATTGTAAAACACGGGCACACTGAAAATAGTTAGGACTGTGCAATCCGCTGGTCAGCAAAAAATGCCCTTCCAGTAACGCACCACTGGAACGAAAAATTTCAAGGACTTTGTCGTGTTTCAATTTCCACCTCTCTATTTTCTATAGCGATTCAGTTCTTTACGTGTTTTGCTCGCCACACTGGCCGCAGCACTCGCAAATTCGGTTCCGGAGGAAGCATAGAGAATCGCACGGCTCGAGTTAAACAGGGCATTGGTTCCCTGGTCATCGGTGCCGTTGCGCACAGCCTGCTCGATATCTCCTCCCTGAGCGCCGATACCCGGAATCAAAAAGGGCAGGTCCGGTACCCAGCTGCGCACCTCGGCCAATTCCTGCGGTTGTGTGGCGCCCACCACCAATCCGCAATTGTTTTTATCATTCCATTCCTGTACGGTCAGGGCGATTTTTTTATATAACGGTGACTGACCGTCAGATATTCGCTGAAAGTCCTGTGATCCCGGGTTCGAGGTGACACAGAGAATAAATACGCCTTTGTCAGGATCTTCAAGAAAGGGCCGGACACTGTCGTGCCCCATATAAGGATTGACGGTAATGGCATCTGCCCCCAGAACCTCGAACAGGGATTTGGCATACATGCGCGAGGTATTGCCGATATCTCCGCGTTTGGCATCGGCGATGGTCAGACAATAGGATGGAATGGCATCCAGGGTTTCTTGTAAAGTCTGCCAGCCCTCTACGCCGCGGGCTTCATAGAATGCAGTGTTGATCTTGAACGCTGCTGCATATTCAGCTGTGGCCTTGATGATCTCTCGATTGAATGCCAATACCGGATCCGGTTCGCTCTTGAAATGGTTGGGTATCCGCTCGATATCCGTATCCAGTCCGACACATAACAGTGAATTTTGAGACTCTATAATCGATAAAAGGTTGTCTTTGAATGCCACACATGCCTCCAAAGGAGAATTTTGAATGATAGAATTAAGAATTATAGGTGTTGTATTTAAAATTCCTGTCCTTTTTTAGACTCTGGTTCTCAACGCAGAGGGCCGCAGAGCGAATGCTAATCTGACAAACAAGTTTATTTATATTCTTTTCTCTGCGTAACTCTGCGTTAAGGCTTTGCGTTTTCTGTTGTTCCTTTTTTTTACACTAGAGTTTTTGGTGGATGATCGGTCGACCATCTTCCAATGCGACGATATTGATTTCTGCATCCTCCTTGTTCAGGGTCAGGAGGCCGGCGGTGCGCCTGCCATCGTCATTGCGGGGCTGGGTGGCAGAACCGGGATTGATGATCCACGTCTTGCCGCGACGTTCCAGCGCCGGCCGGTGAATATGGCCATGGATGACAATGGCGGGTCCGGGATGCGAATGGGCCTGGAATTTTTTGTTCGGAATATGCCGTATACGAATGATATGATTTTCATAATACAGTTCCGCCCATTCCCGGGTCTGCCGGCGGATTTCCCATGCATCACAATTGCCATAAACCGCTGTGACCGGTGCGATGACATTCAGGGAGGTCAGAATATCCGGATGGCCGATATCTCCGGCATGCAGAATGAGATCAACAGAATCAAAAACATTAAATACACGATTGTCGAGTTTACCATGTGTATCCGAGATCAAGCCGATGCGAGTCATAGAATGAATCCGAGAATCAAATACACGACAAGAGTAATACCTGCAGCGGTCATGGCATAAGGCAATTGTGTGCGCACATGATCGATGTGATCGGTAGCCGCAGACATGGATGCGATAATGGTGGTATCCGAGATCGGCGAACAGTGATCACCAAAAACCCCGCCGCCCAAAACCGCTGCGATAATCAATCCCTGATTCAAATCCATCATGGTCACCATGGGCAGGCCAATGGGGATCATGATGGCAAAGGTTCCCCACGAGGTGCCGGTGCTAAAGGCGATAAAGGCAGAAACAATAAACAGGAGTGCAGGGACCAGTTTGGGCGACAACAGCGCATCGGTCATATGGGCCACATAAGGTCCGGTGCCCAGTTCACCGCACACATCACCGATGGCAAAAGCCAGCATCATGAGCGCGGCCATGGGAATGAGCCCGGATACGCCGGCGATAAACTGGTCCATGATCTCCTTGATCGACATGATTTTTTGGATCCGGTAAGAGATCGCGCCGACCACCAGTCCGGAAACCACAGCCCAAAACACCGATGTCGAGCCCGAGCCATTCATGATATCGCCGTTGCCGGTGATATAGAGCCCTATTGGCATCATGGTCACCATTACCAGAACCGGCAGCAGCATGTTGAACATGCGTCTGGGCACGCCTTGCTTGGGTTCGATATGCAACACATCGGCAGAGACCAGAGGCTCGGCGCCATCGCGTAGCATTTTACCTTCTTCCCGGACGCGGCGTTCGGCTTCGCGCATGGGACCCCAGTCGGTCTTTTTGAGTATCACCACCAGCACCAGGCTGATGGCAGCAATGGCGTAAATGTTGAACGGCATGGAAGACACCATGGCGCCCACGGGGTTTTGTACATTTTGATCGGACAAGAGTCCGATGATGAACGCCCCCCAGGCATTGAGCGGGATAAGAATACACTTGGGTGCTGACGTGGAATCCGTGATATAGGCCAGCTTTTCCCTCGAGATGCGCAGTTTGTCGAACAAGGGCCGTGCCACGGCACCGGCGATCAGGACGCTGATATTGGATTCCACAAAGATCACCATGCCGACAAACCAGGCAAAGAGTCCGGCTTTTTTGCGCGTATTGACCCATCCGCGGTTGGTCATGGATTGTACGAATCCCTCCATGCCCCCCGAGTACTGGGTAAAGGTGATCAGGGCCCCCACCATGGCGCTGAACAGGATCACTTTGGTGTTGCTGGGATCCACAAACACCTGCACACAGCCCTCCAGGGCAGCGGCGAATCCGGTGAGGGGATTGAAATTCATGATGATGGTCCATCCGATCCAGATCCCGAGAAACAGGGAGAGAATCACTTGTTTGGTGCGGATGGCGATAACGATGGCCAGTAAAGGTGGCAGAACGGATAACCAGGTGTATGTCATTGCAGAGTCGATAGTCACCTCTCGAGAATCTTGTTTTTACCCCTATTCTTGATAACCAAATAGATCAAATGCAGCATATTGCGAGTTTTTATCTTTTTTTTCTCTCCGTGTTCCTCCGCGTCCTCCGTGGTAGATCTTTTACCACAGAACGCAGAGGGCGCGGAGAAGAAAGAGGACAGGTTCATTCAACCCTAGGTCAATGATTTGATCATATCCATGCCCATATGGTCTCGCAGCACGGCAGGGACCTGTACCGTACCTTCGTCGGTCTGATAATTTTCCAGGATCGCGATCACGGTGCGCGGCAGCGCGAGTCCGGATCCATTCAGAGTGTGCACGAATTCGGGTTTTTCACCTTTTTGGCGGCGAAAGCGGATATTGGCCCGGCGGGCCTGAAAATCGACAAAGTTGCTGCACGACGACACCTCGAGCCAGCGACCGAGTCCGGCAGCATAGACCTCGATATCATAACATTTGGCAGCGGCAAACGACAGATCGCCGCTGGCCAGTGTCAGCACGCGATAGGGCAGGTCCAGGGCCTGCAGGACGTCCTCGGCATTTTGCAGCAGCGATTCCAGCTCATCCCAGGAATCCTCGGGTTTGACGAATTTGACCATTTCGACTTTGTTGAACTGGTGCACGCGCATCAGTCCGCGGGTCTCTTTGCCATAGGCGCCGGCTTCGCGGCGAAAGCAGGGCGAATAGGCCGTATATTTTACGGGCAGGTCGTCACCCATGAGAATCTCTTCGCGGTGCAGATTGGTGACCGTGACTTCGGCCGTGGGAATCAGGAACAGATCTTCATTCGGAATGTGATACATGTCATCTTCGAGCTTGGGCAGCTGGCCGGTGCCGAACATGACCTCGCGCCGGGCCAGAAACGGCGTGAGCACTTCGGTATAGCCGTGTTTCTGCACATGCATGTCGATCATGAAATTGATCAGGGCTCTTTCGAGCCGTGCGCCGGCACCGCGATAGGCGACAAAGTTGGAGCCGGCGAGGTTGGAGCCGCGGCTGAAATCGATGATGTTCAGTTTTTCCGCGATATCGTAATGGGGCAGGGGCTTGAAATCCATTTCCGGCAGTTCGCCCCAGGTTTTGATCTCTTTATTGTGCGACTCGTCACCGATGGGTACGGACTCGTGCGGGATATTGGGAATGCGGATATGGATCTCATGGATCGCTTCTTCGATTTGCCGTAACTGGTCGTTCGATGTTTTGATATTTTCCGACAGCTCGCGCATCTCGGTGATGACCCCGGAAGCATCCTGTTTGGCCTTTTTCATGTCCGCGATTTTCTGGGTGACCCTGTTTTGTTCGGCGCGGGCGTTCTCTACCTCGCTGATGAGCCTGCGGCGTTCGACATCGAGATCCAGCAGTTTGTCGAGGTCGGCTTTTTCGTTCTTGTTTTGAATGGCCTCACGCACCACATCGGGATGTTCACGAATAAATTTCAAGTCGAGCATGGTATTCCTGCCATTAATCAAAATTTTTAATTCAGAGAATTGTTTCGGTTTTTGCCCCTAAACGCAGAGTTACAGAGGTCGCAGAGCTACGCAGAGATTGTAATAAAATTACTTTTTCTCTGCGTCCTTTATCTCTCTCAGCGGGCTCTGCGTTTATTGATAGTAAACTTTTAAATCATAATCGATATTTATCAGAATCATTTAAAATAAACAATTTAAAGGAAAAGGCAAAGGGAAAAGCTTATTGGCCTTTAAAGCGCAGCACGACCGAGATCGTGTAGAGCAGGATACGGATATCCATACGCAGGGACATGTTTTCGATGTAATAGAGATCGTATTCCAGCTTTTCTTTGCCTTCTTCGATAGTGGTATCGTACTTGCCCTTGACCTGCGCCCAGCCGGTGATGCCGGGTTTGACGCGCAGCCGGCGGGTATAAAAGGGGAACTGCCGTTTCAGCCGGTTGACAAAATAGGGCCGTTCCGGCCTCGGGCCCACCAGCGACATGTCGCCAAAAAAAACATTGATCAACTGTGGAAATTCATCGAGCCGGGTCTTGCGCAAAAAGCGCCCCATGCGGGTGATGCGGGGATCTTTTTGTCCGGCCCACACCGGTCCGGTCACCTTTTCTGCGTTTTTGACCATGGTGCGGAATTTATAGATTTTAAAGATTTTGCCATTCTTGCCCATGCGTTTTTGAGTAAAAAAGACCGGACCCAAAGAGTCGATTTTGATCAGAATCGCCAGCAGGATAAACACCGGCAGCATGATCATCAGAGAAATGAGCGAAACCGCCACATCCATGAGCCGTTTTGTTTTGCGTTCCCAGGGTGTCAGGAGCTGGGGCTGGATTTCGATGAGAGGGAATCCGTAGATTTGTTGGGTACGGGCTTGTCCGGTGACAATGCTATAGAGATCGGGTTCGATCTTGATGCTCACGGGCAGATCTTCCAGCTGGGAGATGATGCCCAGCACCTTTTTGTGTGGCATGCGGCCGAGGCTGAGGATGGTCTGTTCGATATTATGGCGCGGTATCAGGCGTTCCAGATCCCGCAAGCGCCCCAGCACCGGCAGGTCACGGTGTTTTTCTGCCGGCACCTCATTTTCCGGGGTGATGAATCCGACGATACGGTATCCCAGGGCCGGATACTGGGCAATGCGGTCAGCCATCTTGCGGGCTTTTTTATTCCAGCCGATGATCAAGGCATTGCGTTGTCCGATACCGGCTTGCAGCAATTTGCGCTGGATGGTATGCAGAACCAATCGTCCACCGCCGACACAGATGAGGAGCAGGGCATAGTAACTAAAGATGAGCATGCGCCCCACCGTAGGCGGATTGGCCAGATCGCGCTCCGGTTCCATGGTCATGACAAAGATGATAAAACAGCCAAAGGAAATGGTTTTGAAAACCGTAATCAGTTCATCGAACCGGGATTGGGTATACCAGGAACGGTAAAGACCGAAAAAGACAAAGATGATGAGCCAATAGAGGTAGATAATCAGAGAGAGTTGCATCATCATCGGCAAGGTACCGGAGATGAACAAGTCAAGGGTTTCCCGCAAATTGATCAATCCGAAAAAGGCCAGATTCACCATGAGAAAATCGACACAGAGCAGGAGAATTTTTTCAATGGTTTTGGGCATGATCAGTGACGCTCCGTTCTACTCCAGGCGGGTTTCTGCCTGTTGAAAAGACAACGAAAAAAGCCAAAAATGAATGCAATGTTCATTGCCAAAAAATAAAAAGGATAAGAAAATACGGGAATAGTGATTGAGCGCAAATCCAATAAAAAACCCAAAATGCCGAATAAATAGAGAGATAATTGCAAAGCCAAAGTTATTTGGTAAATGATATTATCAAGCAAAAACAAATTTGTGATCAAGAGAGCAATAAGAAAAAAAGGTACAAACCATCTAATGATTTTGTGTGACCAGAGTCCGAAAGCCACAAATCCTCTAAATGGGTTCAATAATGGTAAGAGATAGGAAATAACTTTGTAATTAGCTGCACCAATTCGAATTTTTCGATTAAATTCTCCTTTGATATCAGATGCTGTATATTCCATAGCAATTGCTTCTTCATCATAGAGCACATTATATTTTTGT
>CAYNUX010000047.1:5919-14909 GCA_964400115.1 uncultured Cytophagia bacterium | reverse complement strand
CAATTGAATTTTCTCAATCCCGAGACCCGGGAAGCAGTGATCCAGACTATTCTGCATGTGGCCCGCAACTTTCCGGTGATCCGATTTGATGCTGCCATGACCCTGGCGAAAAAGCACATCCAGCGTCTGTGGTTTCCCGAACCCGGAACAGGTGGTGCGATTCCTTCACGAGCCGAACATGGACTGACCAAAGAACAGTTTAATCAGGCCATTCCCGTCGAATTCTGGAGAGAAGTGGTGGATCGAGTCGCTCAGGAAGCACCGGATACGTTATTGCTGGCTGAGGCATTTTGGCTTTTGGAAGGCTATTTTGTCCGAACCCTTGGCATGCACCGTGTCTATAATAGTGCATTTATGAATATGCTGAAAAAAGAGGACAATGCCAGTTACCGCAATGTCATTAAAAATACCATCCAGTTTGATCCGGAAATATTGAAACGATTCGTGAATTTTATGAACAATCCGGATGAAGAAACAGCTGTGGCACAGTTTGGAAAGGATGACAAGTATTTTGGAGTTTGTATATTGTTATCCACGATGCCCGGATTACCCATGTTCGGCCATGGACAAATCGAAGGATTTACAGAAAAATACGGGATGGAGTTCCGCCGTGCTTATTGGGATGAACGGCCTGATCCACATCTTATCGAACGTCATAAACACCAAATATTCCCCCTCCTGAGAAAGAGATATCTCTTTTCAGATGTTACCCATTTTCTTCTTTATGATGTTATGGCACCGGAAGGATTCGTCAATGAAGATATATTTGCCTATTCCAACAAGTTCAGAGAAGAAAAAGCGCTCGTGGTGTACAATAACCGGTTTTCTGATGCCAAAGGATTCATCAAAACCTCGGTAGGGTTCGCTGCCCGAACCGGCAAAGGTGATGAGCGTGTAATGACTCAAAAAACTCTGGCAGAGGGCCTGGAATTGCGTAATGAGGATCACGGGTTTACTATCTTTAGCGATCATATTACCGGTCAGGAATTTATCCGCAGTAATCGCCAGCTTATCGATCAAGGACTTTTTGTGGATATGGGCGCTTTCAAGTATCATGTCTTTCTCGATTTTCGACAAGTGGAGCATTCATCTTCTCAGCCTTATCGGGATCTTTTTTATTATCTCGATGGCCGTGGAGTACCGAGTATCGAGGAAGCAATGCGCGAAATATTTTTGCAGCCGATTATCACTGCCATGAAAGGGTTGGGTGACAATGAATTTATTTCAGAGCTTTTAGGTTCACGTCTGTCCAAACCCACGCAAAAACTGGATTCCAAACAACTCGATAAACTCGAGAAAAGATGTCAGGCATTTATTGAAACTCTGGACGATTTTCAGTCATTGGATTTTGAGGAAAATAACCTGGCCAAAGAGGTGCGCTATTCCATGGAAATCGCATTACAAATTCCTGTGATTCAGGACCGCATCGCTCTATTGAAAAGAAAAGAGTATTTAAAAAGCCTACAATCCATCCAAACGTTTTTTCAAGATCATCCTGAACGGTGGTTTATTCTTTATCATTGGTTAGTGGTTCGAAATCTTGGCAAGCTTACACAAAAACAAGAGTTTAGCGAACAAAGCCGGTGTTGGATCGATGAACTCTTTCTCGGTAAAAAAATTCGCTCCTCTTTACTGGATATCGGTATGCAAGAGTACGAGGCCAATAACGCATTGCTAACGGTTAAGGTACTCACAGGACATCAGTTCTGGTACGAGTCTAAAAAGAAAACCAATATCCCCTATACACTATTGCGTGATCTCTTGCAGGATCGACAGGTGCAGCAGTTGCTCAATATTCATCGCTATCAAGAACAGCTCTATTACAGGCAAGAGTCTTTCGAGGAATTGATTGGCTGGTTACTGGTGGCCGGATTTATGAATATTGTCAGTAATACGGATCTCACCTCAGCTGAATTATCTGAAAGGCTTTTAAAGCAATTCAGATTGATTCAGGTTTTTCGAAAAGCGGAAAAAGAATCTGAATTTCGAGTGGAATTGTTGTTGGATGCATTAAAAGAATAAGAGGTTGTGAATGACTTTTGATGGACGTCGAAGAGTAGTCATCGAACATGTCGAACCCGAAATAGAATGCGGAGAGTTTCCCATAAAGCGGACTCCTGACGAAACCGTTAGTGTCGAGGCAGACATTTTTGCCGATGGTCATGATACGGTGAATGCGATATTGCTGTATCGGCATGAACAAGACAAGCAATGGCAAGAGGTCCCTCTTGTCCCCATGGGTAACGATCGTTGGCAGGCAGAATTCAAAGTGAGTATGATCGGGATCTACAGATATACTCTGGAAGCCTGGATCGACCATTTTAAAACCTGGCGCGAAAATCTGCAAAAAAAATATTTCGTAGGCCAGGATATTGCTGTGGAGCTCCAGATAGGTATGGAATATATTCACGGCGCGGCAAAGAACGCTGGCAAGAACATTGCCGTGATCCTGAGTGAATGGGCCAATAGACTCTCGCAGGAAGCCGATCAATCCGAGGCATTTGATTTGGTCATGAACAAAGAATTAACCCAACTCATGCAACAATATGGAGACAAGTCATTTGCCAGTCGATACGATAAGGAATTGCTTGTCAGAGTGGATCGGCAACGGGCCCTGTTTAGTGCCTGGTATGAGCTTTTTCCCCGCTCTGCGAGCTCAAAACCGGGTCAACACGGGACCTTTAAAGATGTTGAAAACCTGTTACCCGAAATTTCGGAAATGGGCTTTGATATTATCTATTTTCCCCCCATTCACCCTATCGGCACCACTGCCCGTAAAGGTAAAAACAATGCTATAAAAGCTAAAAAAAACGATCCTGGCAGCCCCTGGGCCATTGGTTCCAGGGAAGGAGGACACAAGGCGATTCACCCCCAGTTGGGAACTGTTGACGATTTCAGACATCTGGTCGATAAAGCCCGGGAGTATGATATGGAAATCGCCCTCGATTTGGCTTACCAATGTTCACAGGATCATCCATATGTCAAAGAACACCCGCAATGGTTTCGCTGGCGCCCTGATGGTACAGTACAATATGCCGAAAATCCGCCCAAAAAATATCAGGACGTACTCGCTATTAATTTTGAAAATGAGGATTGGAAAGCATTATGGGAAGAGTTGAAAAGCGTGGTAACCTATTGGATTGATAAAGGAGTGTTTGTTTTTCGAGTCGATAATCCCCATACCAAACCCCTGGCTTTTTGGCGTTGGCTAATCAATGAAATCAAATCCGAATACCCGGATGTGATATTTTTAGCCGAAGCGTTTACCCGGCCCAAAGTCATGTATCGATTAGCCAAAGTGGGATTTACCCAATCGTATACCTATTTTACCTGGCGCAATACAAAACACGAATTTATCGACTATCTTTCTGAATTGACTCTGACAGAACCTAAAAACTATTTTCGTCCCAATTTCTGGCCCAACACCCCGGATATTCTTCCGGAACATTTGCAATTTGGAGGACCACAAGCCTTTATCATCCGTTTGCTTTTGGCCACTACACTTTCATCCAACTATGGGATTTATGGGCCGGTCTTTGAGTCGCAGCTTTCGGAAGCAGTTTCTGATAAAGATGAGTATATCGATTCAGAAAAATACGAGATCCATCATTGGGATCGCAGCCAATCGAATCCCCTCAAGAGCTTGATTCAAAGGATGAACCGGATTCGCCGAAATGTCAAGGCACTGCAGCATACCAATAATATCAGGTTTATACCCTGCAACAATGAACAAATCCTTGCCTTCCTAAAGCTGGATCCTGAAAAAATTGAACATGTGCTGGTCGTTATCAACCTGGATGTACATCATGACCATAATGGTTTTATAGATTTACCTCTGGATATGTTGGATATCAAGGTTGATGAATCGTTTCGGGCACATGATCACTTGAGCGAGATGACTTTTATATGGCAGGGATCACACAATTATATCGAACTGCGGCACGATCCTTATCCCGCACATGTTCTCTCGATTTCACCCCGGTTGCACAAGGAACAGGATTTTGATTATTATATGTAAAGAATTGAGGAGACTGGATGTCAAAAAAGCCCGCTTCAATAGGTAGAGAACCTCTATGGTATAAAGATGCAATTATTTATGAACTTCATGTAAAGTCTTTTTTGGATAGCAATGCGGATGGAATTGGCGATTTCAAGGGAGTTGTCGACAAATTGGATTATCGCGAAGATCTGGGTGTGACAGCGATATGGCTTTTGCCTTTTTACCCATCGCCCCTCAGGGATGATGGATATGATATTGCTGATTATATGAGTTTGAATCCCGATTATGGAACCTTGCGTGACCTTCGAAATTTGTTGAATCAGGCGCATAAACGGGGTATCCGGGTGATTACGGAATTGGTGATCAACCACACCTCTGATCAGCACCCCTGGTTTCAGCGCGCGCGAAGGGCGAAACCGGGCTCGAATTTTCGGGATTTTTATGTCTGGAGCGATACCCCGGACAAGTACACTGATGCGCGTATCATCTTCAAGGATTTTGAACCTTCCAACTGGAGCTGGGATCCTGTGGCCAAAGCCTATTATTGGCATCGTTTTTATTCTCATCAACCGGATCTGAATTTCGAAAATCCGCGTGTGCGCAAAGAGATTTTAAGGGTCTTACACTATTGGTTCGACATGGGCGTCGATGGATTACGCCTGGATGCGATTCCCTATTTGCTGGAAGAAGAAGGCACCAACTGTGAAAATCTTCCGGGAACCCATCAGGTCATCAAGGAACTGCGCAGTTATGTGGACGACCACTTTGAGGATAAACTCCTGTTAGCCGAAGCCAATCAATGGCCCGAAGATGCCGCAGAATATTTTGGTGATGGCGACGAATGTCATATGGCATTTCATTTTCCTGTCATGCCACGACTGTTTATGGCATTCAAGATGGAAGACCGTTTTCCCATTATCGATATCCTGGAGCAGACTCCCGAGATTCCACCCAATTGCCAATGGGCCATGTTTCTTCGCAATCATGACGAGCTGACTCTGGAGATGGTCACCGATGAAGAGCGTGACTATATGTATCGGGTTTTTGCCCAGGATCCCCGCGCTCGTATAAATCTGGGGATTCGTCGACGGTTGGCTCCCTTGCTTGATAATAATCGGCGCAAGATCGAACTGATGAATATCATGCTCTTTTCATTGCCCGGCACACCGGTCATCTATTACGGTGATGAAATCGGCATGGGAGATAACTATTATCTCGGTGATCGCGATGGCGTGCGCACGCCCATGCAATGGAGCGCGGATCGCAATGCCGGCTTTTCACGGGCCAATCCACAGAAATTGTTCTTGCCCGTTATCATCGATCCTGAATATCATTTTGAAGCCCTGAATGTGGAAACGCAGGACCGTAATGTATCTTCATTCCTGTGGTGGATGAAGCGTGTCATTGCCATGCGTAAACGCTTTCAGGCGTTTAGCCGCGGATGGATTAAATTCTTTTATCCGGATAATCCCAAAGTTCTTGTCTTTACAAGAGAGTACGAGGATGAAAACTTGCTGGTGATTATCAATCTTTCCCGATTTAGCCAGTTCGTAGAGATCGATATGGCAGAGTTCAATGGCTATATTCCTGAAGAAGTTTTTAGCCATAGCCAATTTCCCACAATCACAGAAAAACCTTTCTTTTTATCCCTGGGACCACATGGTCACTTTTGGTTTTTGCTGCAAAAACAGGAAAAAGAAATTCCAACGATTAAAGGGCTCGACCTGGTCACCTTGCAGGTACGCCGCCACTGGACTGAGATTCTCGAAAAGAATACCCGGGCTAAATTGGAAAAGCAAGTATTACCGGATTACTTGAAAGCTCAGCGCTGGTTTGGGGGCAAGGCCAGGAGGATCAGAAAAACCACCATCATCGATCATCGGGCCATGGATCAACAAAAATCTTCATTGGTTTTGAATGTCAAGGTGGAATACACCGTGGGTTTGGCAGAAACCTACATTCTTCCGGTTGCTTTTGCCAGCAACGATAAACTCGAAGAGCATGTCCAGGAACCCCACAGTATATTGGCTGTCCTGCAGATCGGCGATACTAAGGGAATACTTTATGATGGCATTTATAATGAGGCTTTTCGATCCAGTTTGCTTTCTTTGATCGTGCAAAATCGCAAAATCAGTGCTGAACATGGTGAAATCTCGAGTATTACAAGCAAAAAATTGGGCCGCTGGTTCAAATCCCTTGCCATTGAACAGTCACGCGTTCTCAAAGCCGAACAGAGCAATTCTTCTCTTTTGTATGATGACAAGCTGTTTTTAAAACTTTACAGAAGGCTGGAATCCGGAAAAAATCCGGATCCGGAAATTATCCGGTTTCTTTCAGAACAAACAAAATTTGAAAATGTTCCGTTATTCGCCGGTAGCCTTGAATACAAGCAGGAAAATAAAGAGCCACAGGTTGTTGCTCTGTTGCAGCAATTTATACCGAATGAAGGGAATGCCTGGGAATTGACTCTCAGCTCGATCAGCCAGTATTTTGAACGCGTATTAGCCAAAGAGATCCAACCCGATTTCAAATTTTCCCCATTTTTCGATGCAGAACCCGAAGATTTTGACCAAGAGTTGCTGGATCTAATCGGGGGGGTGACCCTCGAACAAGCGTTCCATCTGGGGTCGCGAACAGGTGAGATGCATCTGGCGCTTGCTTCTTCGAGTGAAAATAAAGACTTTGCTCCGGAACCTTTTTCGAAACTCTATCAACGTTCTCTTTATCAGGCTCTGCGAAGTGCAGCCATACAGAGTTTACAGATCTTGGGAAAAAATATAAAAACCTTGCCGGAGGACCATCAGAATAATGCCCGGGAAATCCTCGAACGTAAACCTGAAATTATCGGCCATTTGAGAAAAATAACATCCAGTCGTATACCCGCTCATAAAATTCGTATTCACGGGGATTATCATTTGGGACAGGTTTTGTTTACAGGAAAAGATTTTGTCATTATCGATTTCGAAGGCGAACCGGCCCGCCCTGCCAGCGAGCGACGATTGAAATACAGTTGCTTCCGTGACGTTGCCGGTATGATACGCTCGTACCACTATGCTGTTTATGCTGCCTTGTTTCGGCGCAATTCAATCCGAAAGGAGGATGTCGCAAAAATCGAGAAATGGACAGAACCGTGGTACAGAGCCGTTGCCTCTACCTTTTTACATGCTTATATGGAAAAAGTGAATCATGCTCCTTTTGTACCAAAAAAAGAAAACGAGTTAGAGATTTTGCTCAATGTCTTTTTGATTAACAAAGCGCTATATGAATTGGGCTATGAACTTAATAATCGTCCCGACTGGATTGTTATTCCGGTTCGGGGCTTGAATATGATTTTGGAAGATTTGCGCCACTAGTGCCAAAACGTAGTTGTGTTTTTCTGTGAATAAACTTGTTGAAAATGCGTGATCTTTATATCTGACCCAAAGTGGTTTTTGAAAGGAAAGTCGATGAAAATAGGTGCTTGGGCCCTTGCCAATGACAAATACAGATTTACCGTTTGGGCCCCTATGCAGAACGAGTTAAAGTTGGAACTCGTCGCTCCAAAACGGAAAAGTTTCGATATGGAGAAAGACGATGCCGGATATTGGCATGCGACTGTCGAATCTATAACTCCTGATACCCAATATCAGTTTATTCTGGAGCAAGAAAAAATACGTCCTGATCCGGCTTCGCATTTGCAGCCTGATGTACACGGACCTTCACATGTTGTCGATCATTCTGCTTTTGCCTGGACCGATAAAGAATGGCAGGGGCTGGCCCTGGAAAAGATGATTATTTATGAATTGCATGTCGGGACGTTTACCCGGGAAAGCAATTTTGCAGCAGTCATCGACCGGCTGGATGAACTGATCGATTTGGGAATCAATACTATCGAGTTAATGCCGGTTGCCCAATTTCCGGGATCGAGGAATTGGGGGTATGATGGTGTGTATCCTTTTGCCGTTCAGAATTCATATGGCGGACCCGGCGGATTAAAAGCTCTTGTTAATGAATGCCACTCTCGCGGCATTGCCGTGATCCTGGATGTGGTTTATAATCATATGGGTCCTGAAGGAAATTATCTGGCCGATTTTGGGCCCTATTTTACCGATAAGTACCGTACACCATGGGGGGAGGCCATCAATTTTGACGATGCCTATAGCCCGGGCGTGCGAAACTTTTTTATTCAAAATGCATTGTATTGGGCGAAAGCTTTTCACATAGATGCCTTGCGACTCGATGCCGTACACGCTATCTATGACTTTGGAGGCAAACATTTTTTGCAGGAATTAAAAGCAACGACGGAACGATTGCCTCGTAAATACTATCTCATCGCAGAGAGCGATCTTAACGACAGTCGCTTGCTCAAACCACGACATCATGGCGGTTATGCCCTGGATGGTCAGTGGTCAGATGATTTTCACCATGCGGTTCACGCCTTGTTGACAGGCGAACAGGATGGCTATTATCGCGATTTCGGCGAGGTCGATCATCTTGCAACAAGCCTGCAAGAAACATTTGTCTATTCCTGGAAATATTCGCCCTTTCGTAAGCGTTACCATGGCAATTCGGCTGTGGATGTGGCCGGCCACCGTTTTGTCATTTGTACACAAAATCATGACCAGGTCGGTAACCGGATGATGGGTGAGCGAATATCCCAACTCGTGAGTTTTGAGACTGAAAAACTGGCTGCCGGAATTTTGTTATTGGCGCCTTATGTCCCCTTGATCTTTATGGGGCAAGAGTATGGCGAAACTGCACCGTTTCTTTACTTTGTCAGCCAATCCGATAAAGATCTGATCGAGGCCGTCAGAAACGGACGAAAAAAAGAGTTTGCCCACTTTGAGTGGGATCTGGAACCTCCTGATCCACAGAGTGCAGAGACCTTTCAGCGATCCATGCTCCAGTGGCATCTCAAAGAGACCGGAAAGCATCAAATCTTGTACCGGCTCTATCAGGAATTGATTCGGTTGCGCAAAGAAAAGGCCGTGCTCGGGACCCTGCGCAAAGA
>CAYNUX010000047.1:0-5819 GCA_964400115.1 uncultured Cytophagia bacterium | reverse complement strand
TGCGCAAAGAAAAGGCCGTGCTCGGGACCCTGCGCAAAGACTATCAAACTATTACGTTTACTGATAATACGATTATACAAGAACGGAGTCTGGCCAAAGAAAAAGCTCTGATACTTTATAATTTTGGCAGCAACCCCATTGAACTGGATGTGAATGTAGAGGGGACATTTAAGAAAGTTTTGGATTCTTTTGATCAGAAATGGGGAGGGCCGGGCTCAACACTGCCCGATACCATCACCCTTCAAACCAGTGTCCAATGTCCCTCACATAGTTTTGCACTATTTATGCTGGAGGAAACCGCTTGAAACGCAATATTTGTATACACGGTCATTTTTATCAACCCCCCAGGGAAAATGCCTGGCTGGAAGACGTCGAATTACAGGATTCTGCCTTTCCCTATCATGATTGGAATGAGAGAATTACTTTGGAAGGTTATGCCCCGAATACTGCTTCACGCATACTGGATAACGAACATCATATCATTGATATGATTAACAATTATGCACGCATTAGTTTTAATGTCGGACCGACTCTGTTATCGTGGCTCGAAGAAAAAATGCCCCACGTTTATGATGCCATTATTAAAGCCGACAAAGAGAGTCAGGAACACTATTCAGGACATGGTTCTGCCATTGCCCAGGTTTATAATCATATGATTATGCCTCTCGCCAACCGGCGGGATAAAGAGACTCAGGTGATTTGGGGAATAAAGGATTTTGAAAAACGATTCGGTCGTCAACCCGAGGGAATGTGGTTGGCTGAAACAGCCGTGGATACGGAAACGCTTGAAATTCTGGCACAACATGACATTAAATTTACGATTCTCGCGCCATACCAGGCTTCAAGTGTGCGCAAGATAGGCGAAAAAAAATGGCATGATGTGAGCGGAGGAAAAATCGATCCCAGACGTCCCTATCGTTGCCATTTTGATGATGGTCTCTATATCGATCTTTTTTTCTATGACGGACCCATCTCACAAGAAATAGGATTCGGTAATTTGCTGGATAACGGCGAGCATTTTGCCAACCGGCTGCTGGGCGTCCTGGATGACGACGAAGAACCGCAGCTTGTTCATATTGCCACAGATGGAGAGACATACGGTCATCATCATAAATACGGAGAGATGGCTTTATCTTATTGTCTTTATCACCTCGAATCCAATGATCTTGCAAAGTTTACCATATATGCAGAGTATTTGGAGCAACATCCTCCGGCATGGGAAGCGAAAATATATGACAATACATCCTGGAGCTGTTTTCACGGTGTGGAACGATGGCGATCCAATTGCGGGTGCAATTCGGGCATGCATAGCGGATGGCATCAAGAGTGGCGTAAACCATTAAGAGAAGCTCTGGATTGGTTGCGGGATAAAATAAACCCTGTCTATGAACGGGAAGCCGGCCAGCTATTACGCGATCCCTGGCAGGCACGAAATGATTATATCGATGTGATTCTGAATCGTAACCCGGACAATGTGAAAAGTTTTTTTGCCCGTCACCAAACAAAGAATTTTGATAGTTCAACCAAAATCAAAGTTCTGAGATTGTTAGAATTACAACGCCAGGCCATGCTCATGTATACCAGTTGCGGCTGGTTTTTTGACGAGATTTCCGGCATCGAAACCACACAGATCATGCAATATGCCGCCAGAGCCATACAACTGGCGGAAGAGATCACCGGAGAGACTCTGGAAGATGAATTTCAGCAGAGATTGGCTGCGGCTCCCTCCAATTTGCCCGAACTGGGTAACGGCTCCAATGTATATGAAAAATATGTAAAGCCCTCCAGGCTCGATTTGTTGCGCGTCGGTGCTCATTATGCGGTCTCGTCCCTGTTTGAAGATTATAAAGAGACAACGCAAGCATATTGTTATTCTATCGAGAGAAAAAGCTTTCAGGAATTTCGTGCAGGAAAATTGCGATGTGTGGCCGGCCGTATCAAGCTACATTCCCATATCACCTGGGAAGAAAGTGATGTCAGTTTTGCTGTGCTTTACCTGGGAGGTCATATCTTGAATGGTGGCGTACGCGCCTATATGGGATTGAACGCCTTTGCCTCCATGCGTGATGAGATCAAAGGGGCTTTTAATAAAAGCGATATTCCGGATGTCATTCGTGCCATGGATGAACATTTTGGCACTCACAGTTATACCTTGTGGCATTTGTTCAAAGGCGAGCGCAGAAAGGTGTTCGATCAAATCCTGGAATCCTCTTTGCGTGATATCGAAGTCCATTTTCGACAAATTTTTGAAAATGATTATGCGGTGATGCATGCCATGCGCGAAATGCAGATCCCCCTTCCCAAGGCGCTCTCGACACCGGTTGAATTTATTCTCAATGCCGATATTAAGAGATTTTTAGAATCCAAAGAAACACATCTGGATAATTTAAAACAAATCATCGACGAGTTTTCACTGATCAATGTGAGTATCGATGGGAAAATCATCAGTTTTGTCGCTAACCAACGAATCAATGAATTGATGCGAGATTTGGCTGAAAACTGGCAAGATCCGCACCGTATCGATTTTATCTTTTCATTGCTGGAAACCCTTGAGCCCCTGAAACTGGATCTCGATTTATGGGAGGCGCAAAACCGATATTTCATGATAGGTAAAAACCATTACGCTGAAATGAAAAAGAGCAAAAACCAGGCATCAAAAGATTGGATCTTTCAATTCGACCGACTCGGTGAAAGAATAGGAGTCAAATTATCGTGAGCTATTCTCCTCGTGCCACATACCGGATACAATTTAACAAAGAATTCACTTTTCAGGATGCTAACAAGATTATAGAGTACCTTTCCCAATTGGGAATATCGCATCTTTACGCATCTCCTGTTTTCAAAGCACGTGAGAGCAGCGGTCATGGGTATGATGTCGTTGATCCCAATCAACTTAATCCCGAGTTGGGCGGTCAAAAAGATTTCGATCTTTTACAGGCCAGTTTACAAAAGGCCGGGATCGGATGGATACAGGATACAGTACCTAATCATATGGCCTTTGATAAACACAATACCATGCTTATGGATGTTCTGGAGAATGGACCGGACTCGGACTATTTCGATTATTTTGATGTTGAATGGGATCATCACTATAACAATTTAAAGGGAAAAATTCTCGCTCCTTTTCTTGGTGATTTTTATGCAGAATGCCTGGAACGGCAAGAAATTCAGCTATTTTATGGTAAGGAAGGTCTTTCCGTTGCCTATTATGAGCACCGATTCCCTGTCCGTCTGGAATCCTATTATAAGGTCTTTTCTCATGATCTGACGAGATTGCAAAAATTATTAAAGACCACTGACCCGGATTATCTAAAGCTGCTGGGTATGTTTTATGCCATTAAAAATCTTTCATCCGGACAAGCCGGTGAGGAACGAACGCACCAAATACAGTTTGTAAAGACTCTGCTGTGGGAACTGTATCAGTCCAGTAATATTATTAAAGAGTTTTTCGATGGGAATATCGCCCGGTTTAACGGCGATAAAGCGGATCCATCGAGTTTCGATTTGTTCGATGATTTGTTGTCGGAACAGTTTTATCGCCTGGCATTTTGGAAGGTGGGTACTGAAGAGATCAACTATCGTCGTTTTTTCAATATCAATGAACTCATTTCCGTGCGCATGCACGACGAAACTGTATTCCGGCATTTGCATCAGATGATCGCCTCCATGATCGAGAACGGCATGTTTCATGGATTACGAATTGATCATGTAGACGGACTCTTGGATCCGACACAATATTTGCAGCGTCTGCGACAAGCCTTTCCAGACCTTTATCTGGTGGTTGAGAAAATTTTGGATTTTGAAGGCGTTCCTGATTTTTGGCCAATTCAGGGTACTTCTGGTTATGAATTTTTGAATTCTCTGAATGGTTTGTTCGTAAAACGTGAAAATGAACAACATATAAAAAAGATTTACAAAAAGATTGTGCAGACGGATATCAATTTCGAGCGGCTGGTGCACGATAAAAAGCGTTTGATCGTCGGCAAACATATGGCCGGAGATATCGATAATCTGGCACACCTTTTGGCACGTATCTCTGATCAGACACGATATGGAAGCGACTTTACTCTTTATGGGCTGAGACGGGCTCTGGTCGAGGTGTCAGCCTGGTTTCCGGTATATCGAACCTATATAAGCGATCGGGAATTCAGAGAAATGGATCGAAAAATTATCCTCGATACCATTGAAAAATCCAAAAAAGAACTGCCAGATTTTGATCATGAATTCGATTTTATCCGTGATGTTTTGCTTTTGAATGCCCCTTCTCCTTCTGGTGCACAGGACAAACAACTCTGGTTAAAGTTTGTGCATCGTTTTCAACAGATAACCGGTCCGTTGATGGCTAAAGGATTCGAAGATACATCATTGTATATCTATCATAAGCTCATCTCTCTTAACGAAGTGGGAGGGAATCCGGAAAAATTTGGGACTTCGCGAATAGAATTTCATTATTTCAACAAGAACAGGATTGCCAACTGGCCGCATGCCATGAGCACCACGGCTACTCATGACATTAAAAGGGGAGAAGATGTACGTGCACGACTCAATGTCATATCCGAACAGCCTGACGAATGGGAGAGACATGTACGCCGCTGGATCAAAAATAATCGCAAACTAAAGACTAAAAATAGTCATGGTGCGCTTGTTCCTGATCGGAATGACGAGTATTTTCTCTATCAAACTCTGCTCGGTACTTTGCCGGTACACGGAAAAATCGATCAGGTCTATGTCGAACGCATAAAAAATTATATTCTCAAAGCCGTACGCGAAGCCAAGGTACACTCGGCCTGGCTCGATCCTAATACCGAATATGAGAATGGATTTGTATCATTTCTTGAAAAGTTGCTGATTAAAAGCAAGGACAATCATTTCCTGGATGATTTTTTGCCGTTTGCCCAAAAAATCGCTTTTTACGGGCGACTGAATTCCATATCTCAAACCGTATTGAAAATGACGTGTCCCGGCGTGCCTGATTTTTACCAGGGAACTGAACTCTATGATTTAAGCCTCGTCGATCCGGATAATCGGCGTCCTGTTGATTTTGCATTTCGCAGCCGCATGCTCGCCAAAATCAGGCAACACGAGAAAAACCCCGATACCAAATGGTTGCATGAGGTCATACAGGATGAGATGGGTGCAGCCAAAATGTTTGTTATCCGTCAATGTTTACAGTTGCGCGAAAACCACAAAGAGTTATTTTATTCTGGCACCTACATTCCCCTGGATGTCGGAGGAATGTATAAAAATCATATTGTGGCTTTTGCCCGGAAATGGCAAACACAGTGGGCTGTTGTCATTGTATCCCGCTATTTTGCTACACTGGTCAATGCCAATGAATATCCTTTAGGTCCTGAATTGTGGCAGGATACCCATATTGTCTTGCCTGAAAACGGAATAGAGTGGTTTGATCACATTTCAAAACGGTCGTACCGGGCTGATTCGGTGTTGAATATGGGGAATATTGCCGATCGTTTTCCTGCCGTGGTTTTAACCGGCACAGCTCATAAAGAATCTAGCCGATAAATTTTTCCCGTTTTTGTAGATTAAACAAGCCCCATAATAAACACAGGATGGTGCCAATCACCAAATAGATGCGATTTTTGATCATCACTGCCTGAACCATGATTTCCGTCATGTCTCCCGGCAGGTCGAAAGGATTGAAAAAGATATTAAAGGCGCTTTTTTGCATGGCTTCCCCGGCAATCCATATGGAAAGTCCCAGAATAATCATGATCGTGGCTGTGCCAGCGCCATTTTTGATCAAAGTGGACGCACAAAAGGCCATGGATCCCAGAAAAATCAACGGAAACATCACCTGC
>CAYNUX010000046.1:0-15014 GCA_964400115.1 uncultured Cytophagia bacterium | reverse complement strand
AGATCGTTTCACGTGACTGGAGTTCAGACGTGTGCTCTTCCGATCTGATGCAGAGTTCCGGAGTCACTTCGAGGTTGTCGGGCCCGACAGGCTTGCAAGACCGGTCACAGGTATATGTAGATGTCAACTGGAGCTCGAAATCCAGGTCGTGCATGGGACGTGATCGGTGAGGACCCAACCGTACCAAATTGGCACAAAATGGTGTTTTGGTTTTCATAATATTCCTCGCAATAGGGGTTAACTGGACAACATTTCACGTACCGTGCGTTTTAGCAGGTTTTTAGTGAGCAGGAATTTATACTCATTTTGATCCATGGCAGTGGCATCAGCCAACTCTTCCTCTGCTGCTTTGAGTACGTTTTCAGGCGTTGCTGGTTTGCCTTCCAGGGCCTTTTCTGCTTTGCGTGCACGCCAGGGTATGGGGGCGACTCCCCCCATGGCGATTCGCACGTTATTCAAAGTTTGTCCGTTCATCTGAGCCGCGACAGCCACACTCACCATGGCAAAATCAAATGATTTTCTTTCTTTAAACTTTACATAGTGACTCGTGGTATTCTGTTTCGGCACAAACACCTCGGTGACGAGTTCATCGGGTTTGAGAATTGTTTCATGCAGAATGTCAGTCTCTGGCAACACAAAGAGTTCTTGTACCGGGATCGTTCGCGATTTATCGGGGCCCATGATCGTCACTTGTGCACCCAGTGCCACCAGCATCGGGGCGAGGTCTGAGGGATGTACGATAAAGCAGGGTCCGCCTCCCAGTATGCAGTGATATTTGTTTTCCCCTCCTACCGCATAGCAAATATCGCCGCTCTTGCGTGCGCACGGAAAATGACGGCTTTTGTAATACCAGCAGCGGGGTCGCTGACAGAGATTGCCGCCAACCGTACCCATGTTACGCAGTTGAATGGTCGATATGGAAAGCGCTGCTTCTACCAATCCCGGAAACGCCTGCGCTTCCCTGGACTCTGCAAGATCGACCAGCAAAGTGGTGGCGCCGATATGCAGGCCATCGGATTCCTCACGGATAAAGTTCAGGTCTTTGATCGTCTTGAGATTCAAAAGCTGTTGAGGCTCGGTAATGCCCTCTTTCATTCTGGCCAGCAGATCGGTGCCTCCGGCCTGGATGGCGCTTTTGCCTTTTTGTTCGGCCAGGATTTTAGGGATGCTTGCCAAATCTTTGGGATAGATATATTCAAAATTTTTCATTTCATGCCCTCCTTTTCTGCCAATGCCATCAATACCTTGTCCGGTGTTAGGGGATTTTCATTGATACGCACACCCAAAGCATTTGAAACGGCGTTGACAATCGCTGCCGGACCAGGGATGGCGGGAGGTTCACCCAATCCGATGACTCCGCGTTCTGATTCATCGATAATCGTCACATCGAATTCCGGCATTTCCAGGGCTCCGGCGATTTTGTAATTGTCCATTTCCGCATTAACCATGTGGCCTGTCTCATTGTCCATGATACGGTCTTCGAACATGGCATAGGAAATAGCTCCGATGATGCCACCCTGAATCTGGTTTTTGGCCGTAAGCATATTCACCGGCAGGCCGCAATCATGAACGGCAGTGACACTGAGAACCTCTACGTGGCCGGTTTCGATATCCACCTCGACTTTTGCGAATTCACATCCTGCCGTACCGGAATCAGAGAGTCCTTCCTGCCATGATTCCAGAACCGTGATCGGGTTGCGTGACAGTTTACAAGCTTCCTGCCAGGTCAGTGATTTGGATGGGTCTGACATACTGGATATTTTGCTGTCTTTGGCCACAAGGTCTTCCGCCGGAACATCCAGTTCTTTGGCCACCATTTCAAAAAGCTGGGCTTTGGCTTTTTCAGCAGCCAGCTTGGTCGTGGGGCAAACACTGGGTGCTGTGCGGCTACCACCGCTGGAAGGGGCGATCGGGTAATCGCTTTTGCCGATAAAAGCAACAACCTCTTGTATCGACAATCCGAATTCTTCGGCCAGGACTCCCGCGATAATCGTTCGGGTTCCGGTACCGATATCCTGTGTACCGATTTTTACATCCAGTGATCCGTCAGGAAAGATCGAGAGCAAGGCTTGCGTGGTCGTTCCGCCTCCACCCCAGCGACCCACGCCAATGCCCATGCCGCGTCTTTTGGTGTCACTGACTTTTATGCCGCCTTTTTTGCGGTTATTCCAGCCAAATTTCTCCGCTGCGATTTCGAACTCTTTTTGACGGGTTTGATTGGGATCATTCTTTTTACGAACCTCGAGCGGATCCAGGCCCAGCTCATCAGCCAGTTCATCCATCATGGATTCCATACCCCAGGCAGCCTGCGGATGTCCGGGGGCGCGCATCGGTGTACTGAATCCGGCATTGATAAAAACATCATGGTGCACGGTATGGATGTTGGGGACATGATAGACATAAGGCAGGGGAACACCTGCGCCACCGCCTACACCCCCGGTGCCGAACGACTCGAGTTCGAACGCCACGAGCGTACCGTCCTTTTTCGCACCCAGTTTAATTTTTTGGTATGAAGAGGGTCGATTACCGGTTCCGACCAACTCTTCTTCCCTGTTTAACATAAGCTTGACCGGTCGGTTGGCCTGGCGGGAAAGTTTTGACGCGATAATGTGAAAAGCCTGCGTACCCAGTTTGCTGCCAAACCCCCCTCCCATATAGGGGCAGATCACGTGAACTTTGTTTTCGGGCATTTTCAGATTTCTAGCGACTCCTTTTCGGATAGAATGGACACCCTGGGTCGAATCATAAATATAGAGATCGTCATCGTTCCAGGTGGCAACACAGCCATGGGTTTCAAGGCAGTTATGCACCTGCACATTGAGATGAAATGTTCGTTCGAGAATGACATCGGATTCCTGAAATCCCTTTTCAATATCGCCTTCTGTGTTTTCGCGTTTTTGTCCCAGGTTGTCCTGGCGATTGCTAAAGACCTTGGGCGCATTTTGTTGCCTGGCCTTTTTTGCATCTACGACAAAAGGCAATATTTCATATTCCACGTTTACCTGTTTGGCGGCTTCGCGTGCAATGCTTTCTGTGACTGCTGCGACAGCAGCGACTTCATCACCCGCATAATTGACTTCATCGCTGTCGGCCTTCCATACGGCTTTGACCCCATTCATTGATTCTGCTTTAGAGGTGTCGATGCTGATGATACGGGCATGTGGATGAGGAGAGCGCACCACTTTGCCCCAAAGCATGTCCAACAATTGTACATCATACGTGTATCTGGCATCGCCAGTCACTTTATCCGGGCCATCTACACGGGGATACTCTTTTCCCAGGACAGCCATCTCTTTTAATGATTTCCATTTTGCCATATGCTCAACCTCCCTTCTTCATCTTGGTCGATGCTTCGGCTATCGCACTGAACACATTCGGATAAGTGCCGCAACGACAAAGGTTGCCAGACACCCCGTCTTTGATCTGTTGCAGTGAGGGAGCCTGATTTTTTCTCAATAGAACAACACTGGACATGATGAATCCGGGGGTACAAAAGCCACACTGCATCGCATCATGAGTTACAAATGCTTCTTGTACGGGATGCAGGTTATCCGTTGCAAGTCCCTCGACGGTTTCGATTTTTGCACCGTCCGCGTCGATAGCCAGCATGCTGCATGCGAGAACGGTCCTTCCATTCATGATCACCGTACAGGCGCCGCAAGAACCGCGGTCACAGACCCGTTTACTGCCAGTGTAACCGAGATTGTCCCGAAGCGCATCCAATAGAGTTTCCCTGGGCTCGATGGCAAGTCGGTGAGAATGACCATTCACCTCGAGAGCAATGGTCACACGATCAGGTCCGACGATTCGGGCCCCATGGGGCCCTGTTTCGGCTGCTGCCAACACAGAGTGGGGTGAGGTAAGCGTTGCTGTCCCGACAACACTCGTCCCCATACCCTTTAAAAAGTTGCGACGCGAGATGCCGTTCTTTTTTTGGGGATCGCTCATACGTTCGCTCCTTCGCTGGTTTGATTATTGATAAATATATAGTTAACTACAATAAAGACAATCGTTGGTCCTGTGAGAGAGCATGTGAAGGAGTTTCTACCCATCTTGTTTAAGATAATCCATTAACCCGGTCTAGTCAACAAAATACTCTCTTGATTTTTAAGCAGAGAATTATAATACTCTACCCCTTGTATATTACGACAAATCTTTTATATTAGCAAAATAACACTTGAAGGATTTGGCAGAAACTCTTACTTTTTACTGAAATACAGATCATCACATCGACAATTCAGGAGGAAATAATGAAAAGGGCATTGATCATCGTTGTGGCTGTTTTTGCTATTGTCGTTATGAGCATGATGGCCGGCGCCAGTGCAAAGACGGTCGATATCAAAGTTAACGGAATGACCTGTCAGGATTGCGCCGACAAGGTGACAAAGGTATTGCATGATGTCAAGGGTGTTGAAAAAGCCCGTGTCGACCTAAAGTCCGGTATCGCACAAATTACTTTCAAGGAAGATAAACTCTCTCTGACTGATTTGGAAAAGGCGATCACGGTCGCTGGCTATCGAACCGGTTCTTCTTCTCCTGCTGGTCACCCCACCAATTGTACGGGGCATGCGTTTCAGGCAGACCAAGCCCATGATTGTGGTGGTTGTCCGGCTGCAAAAAAGCAAGCTTGTTGCCCGGGAAAGTAAATCGAGCGTTTAGGTGATGCAGGACATTCTGCATCACCTGCCCCGTTCTATACCCATTCCTCGTTATTTATTTTAACGCAATTCTTGACCAACCCATTCTCTTTTTTTTATCGTTTTTTTTTGCCAGGTATCGCACGAGTGTCATTTGCAAAAAGGGGATAACAGTTCTAAAAAAAAAGCACTTTGCGAACCTTTGCAAAGTGCTTTTTGAAGGAGGGGGTGATAGGGTATTGCAAAAGATTATTTGACGAGGGTCATTCTCTTGCTTTCCTGAAAATTCCCGGCCTGCATGGCAAAAATATACATACCGCTGGGAAGATCATTGCCATTAAATATCACGGTACGCGTGCCAGCTTTGAATTTTGTGTTTACCAGTGTTTTCACCTCTTGTCCCAATACATTAAAGATCTGAATCATCACTTTAGTATCCTGAGGCAATTTAAAAGAGATCGAGGTTTCCGGATTAAAGGGGTTGGGATAATTCTGCAAGAGCGCGAATTCGTCCGGTGCACTCACCATGATCTCATTCACTTCAGAATATGTAGTGCTACCATCTGTGTCGATTTGTTTCAGACGATAATAATAGAGTCCGATTTTATCAATGGGATCACGATAAACATAAGATTTTGGGACTGTAGTCGATCCGTGACCCGGGACCTGGCCGATTTTCGAAAAAGTTTCTCCATCCAGGCTTTTTTCGATATCGAAACGCAGATTATTGGTTTCGCCCAATGTTTTCCATTTCAATACCACTTTATCCTCCAGTGAACCATGTTCTACAAATGACTCAAACGTGGTCAGTTCCACTGGCAGGGTGATATTGCCGACCTGTTGAAAATTATCGGCGTTGGTGACATGGGATATGGAATACGTTGTTCCGAAAAAAGGACTCAAAGCATTGACGTTTTCAAACATGACGATCAATGTATCGCCGGGGTTCCAGGTGTTGCCGGTATCATTGAACTGAGTCAGATTGATGGCCCATCCGCCACCTGTACTGCATGAATCCAGCGCGCTGGTATCGGTTTTTTCGCTGGTTAAAAAAGAGCTGAACTGAATTTCTTTTTCCTGAACTTCCGAGCCGTCAGGATTATATGCTTTTCCTGAGACAAGGGTGATGAGCTGCGCCTGGCTCATACTCACAAGCAAGAACAGCACCACAGATATGCTCATAAAGATCGTTTTGAATTTCATAAGTTTTCCTCCTAAAACTCGCTATAAAGCCGGTTCAAAATAGTCGGTTCGTGTATCCGGGATTCTGACAGACAGAATCCCGGAAAAGAACAACTCTTATCGGACAGGCCAGGTTTTGGGTGCGTTGTTATTTACACTGATCAGCACCGGATCTCCGGGTCGTAATTCAAAGTTTGATCCATAATCAACACCCGGGATATAAAACAAACTGAAATCATTGTTCTCCGGATCGAGGAGATAGATGACCTCTACTGCTTCGAGGCCTATATCTTGTGCCAGGTCACGAGCATTTTGAATGTCGTCGCGATCCAGGGGAATCGTGACTTCTTTGAATGCCTGTTTTTGAGTCGTGCTCAGATCAAATGTCTGGCTGCTTTTATCAGGTAAAATACCGGTATAGAACCACGAGCCTGTATTTTTTTCATTCAAAGAAACCAGCAATGGCATTCCGGTGTGGATCTGAAATTTAGATCCAAATCCGATGTTATGCAAATAGAATCGGCTGTACTGATTGGTCAGAGCATCCAGTTGGTAACTTGCAGCCAGTCCGTCGATGTGATTCGTCAGTTGGTCTACTGTATTGAGTTGAGTGGTTTCCAACGGAAACGAGATCATGTTGTAGCGAGTTTGTTTGTCGCCCTGGGTCATAAAGCCCCATTTTGCTGCGCGCTCTGAAGGTACAGATTCGTTATCACTATCCGTGGCACGTACACAGAAAAAAGACCGTAGTGCACCCGAAGGCAGCGTCAATGTGGTGTCCTGGGTGGTTGCCAGTAATTCGCCTTCTGTTTCTGGATCGAAATAGGGTTTGCTCGAATGACCATAGACCCGGTATTTTACGCCAAACAATTCCGGTGATCCATCGACGCCCTTGTAGACGGGCCCCCATGCCATGGCCACTGCCTGCCCCTCTTTGTGGATTCGCAATCGCTCCGGCTTTACCGGTGCAATGTTATCATGTGCACCGCCAAATCCCATACGAGAGCCTGACATCAGAGCCGTACTGGACGTCGACCCTGCGGTTGTTGCTACTCTTTGTTTGTCCGCACGCACCGGCTCTGTGACTGCTTTGGCTAACACCGGATTTGCCGATGAAATCAGCGTATACCCGTCAGGCACTGCAAGTTCAGCGGAACCCTCATATTCAGTCATCGCTGCCGTGCTGGTAACAGGACGGTAGTTGGGATCCCAGACCGCGCGTACCCAGAAATTCGATTCCAGATTGTCTCCTGTCCACAAGATGACACGCATCGAATCGGCACCTGTTCCGGTCGGATCGACTGCCTGAACGGTCTGCCAATGGAAGACCATGCCGTCGATTTCCCGATAAATCTGATAAAAATTGATAATATTACTGGCTCCGATACCCGGATGATTTTGTGAAAAATCATAGGTCAAGACCACAAAGCCACCCTGGTCGCCAAAACCGAATGTACCTCTATAGTCGTTGACGATCAGAGTATCGGGTTCATCGATAATAGCCTCTTCAACGATCATGGGATCGGAGCTGCTAAAATATCTGGACAACCGGTCATTTTCCACCGACACTGATAGCATAAGGTCTTCGGTCTCTACCCACGAAGTAAGGGTAAACAGACCGCGGCCATCATAAAGGGATTGAGAGCCTGCTGGCAGAGAAATTTCATTGGTTTGCAAGTTGCTGGTCAGGTTGACGCGCTCTGGAAAGTTGCGATCTATTTTTCCTTCCGCATCCCGTGCAATCACCTCGACCTGGAAGGGAACTCCCCGAACCGGGTTACCGGGTAAAACCAGATCGATATCAAAATTGCTGGCAATATTGTCGTTCACCGCAACAGAACTGTTTTGATTGTTGGGATTGTCCAGAATCGTGATTTCAGGAGTGTCACTGACATCATCGAACACCACACCGCGTCGGGCAAATTTTACCAACCCTTCGGTCTCAGGCAACCAGTACAACTGATCGATGGCTCGCAGAATGACCCGTCCCTGGAACATGCGTTCCATATCCGGCGGATATTCTGTCGCTTTGTTCAAAGTGAAATAGGGCAACAGAGGTACATCTATACCCATTTTGAGCAAAAAGTTGTCTTTATGCACTGTCATATCTTTCAGATCTTCACTGACCAGGGCTTCCACTTCTGTGGTGCTGATCGATTTTGCCTTTGTGATAGCAGGGCCGGCTCCGTCCTTTTCCACAGAGATACCCAGGGTCAATTCATCCATGACATTGCCCGCCCAGTCAGCGAATCCATTGCCCGCTGCCACGATAACATCAGGAACATCTCCGGTATCGCCATAATAGGGACGATTAGCCAGGGTGTCATCAGAGGCTTCTTTAAATTGAATAAATGCACCGATTGTATCCCCTTCCTGAATGATGAATCGGGAAGGATTCAATCCGGTGATCTCTTTGGGCTCTTTGCAATAATAAGAGACGATATCCCAATTTTCTTTGACAAAAGAACGTTTGGGGTAAATGGCCGAAGTGTCATCAAAAACAAATTTATAGTGATCCAGGCGCCCGTTGGCGTCCAGATCCACTGTGTAAAGCTGTACCAGTTTTGGTGGAACCGTATCCGGCATGATAGAGATATCGGATCCCTGTTTGATTTTTTCCCATAAACTCTCATCATTGTCGTATTGGTCATTGGGGTTTTCTGCTGCATCCATGACGGCGCCCGGAGCTAAAAAGTTGATAGCGCCTGTATGTTCTGCATTCCAAGCATAGGGAGACGTGTGGTGCAGATAGAAGATTTTATCCAGTCCGCTCTCTGATAACCCGGTAAAATACACCGAGACATCACTGTCATGCGAATGGATCGAACCCCCGATTCTGTTCATGAACCAGATAAACTTTCGATAGGTGCTGTAACGATCCATGGCTTCTGACGCATCTTGCGGCCATTCGGGCAAGCCATCGACCTGAATCTGTTCGCTAAAGATCAAGCGCAGGGTACGGATACCGGCTGTATAAGCCTGTACCAGAGCAGGGCCGGCATAGTCGAGTACATCTACAATTCGGAAATTGTTTTCAGACAAGGTGGTATCGCTATAGACGATATTTTCTACAGGTCCTGCATTCACGGCACTGCGCAATCCTGTGCTTCCTCCCGGGTTGGAATATTTGATCTTGGGGATGACACCGGTGTTTGGGAGCATGGGACTCGTGGCCAAAAGTGGAATGCGCAGGGTATAGGGTGAAATCCAGGCGCCGGTTGAGGCAATGCCTGAAATTCCGGTCCCCTGTACGGTAAATCCCTGCGTACTGTTGAGGGAGGTATTCATTGAATGGTCGAATTCCACTTCAACATAATCCAAATAGCCCCAGCCATTTCCGCCCCCTGTGGCCAATTGATCGGTCGGCATGGGGACGGCTACATCGCGGGTTCTCACCTCTACAATATTGGGAAAAATACCGTCATCGATTGGCACCACAGGCCCACGGGTGACCTCTGGATCGGTCGGGGCTGTTGGCGGAGACATGGCTGTAGAGATTCCATTGGGATTTCGCATGGAAAGTGCCATATCCGAGATCAATCCTGAAGATTGGAACTGGATCGTTCCCGTAACATCCTCATGTGGAAAAGGGTGATCGAGTTGTAATTCGTAAAGGCGGCTGTTTCCGCTCACAGGATAGGTAATCCGAACGACAGAATAAGGGAGACTGATTGCCGCAATTGTCGGCGTGGAGGCCGGGGAAGAGCTGTCATCGGTAATCAGGATTTCAAATGTCAGTGTGCCGTTTTGTATGGTGTTGCGATTGATAACCTCGCTAAAAGTAACCAGAATTCTTGCGCTATCCAAAGCTGCAGCCAACGGTTGGCGTCGCATCCCGGTGACCCGGGTGGTTCGGGCATTCACAATAGCAGGACCGGCTTTATCCATGTTTATGGTTTCATCGTATTGATTTAAAAGTGGAGCTTGGGTCTCTGCTTCATGCAGGGCGCCGGTACCATCGATGGGGTTTTGATTACGATGTCTTTGGTTTGCATCTTCTGGTTGGGTATACACCAAATTCATCAAAGCCCCGGTATTGGGCTGATTTGAGATCACCCAAAATGTGAACCGTTTATTGTCATTCCATGTGGAATCGGGATTCCATTGACCTGTGGGTTCTGTTGTCGATATAGTCGCGCCCAATCCTTGAAAAATTCCGAGGCTGGCTGCTGCCCGGCTGGGATCCATAGGTTCGCTCCAATAAAGATCGATCCGGTCTACATAGCCATCATAGGCAACGGTGTTTGTGTGCCCTGTTGCCGGTTCAGAAGAATGCCCGCTGCCGTCGTCGTAATAATATGCAGCCAACAACCTTGGCTTGATCCCATCGACGCATTTTCCATAATCTGCATCGATCGTAATAGAGTAACGGTATGGGCTTTCGCCGATTCGAAGCGCACCAGAATTGATGAGCTGAACACGGGGCCTCAAATCTGTACCATAGTTTTGAGGATTATAAATGGGCAAGTACGCGTATTCATCGTTCAACCCTTCACCCGTGCGCCAGTGTGTTTTGATTTCATTACCCGCCACTGTATAAACATCCCCCGGATTCGTTGTTGCATTATCATCACCGTCAACGTTCAAATCGATGCGAAATGACGTTCCGGTAAAATCGTCATTTAGAACGTCACTTCCGGCACTGATATTGCTAAAGGTCAATTTTATCCAGGTAGGATGTCCTGCGTGTGACAAAAATTCACCCGGATTGACCTCCGGATGATCAGCTTCCGGATTGGCTGTTTCTCTCATGGTTACCGTGCCCTGGGCAAACAGGAACAAGGGTAAGCAGAGTAAACAGAGGACTCTGAGTAGCAAACGTTGTTGATTCATCTTTTCCTCCATCTTGACATGACCAGGAAACTGCGGCAAGCAGACCCCAGAATTCCCCTCTATTTAAGTGTGTTAATTTTCGTTGCCTTGCAAAAGAAACGGGTTCGATACAAGCTTTTAGGCAAAATCAGTGCCATAGGCCTACAGGGAGGATTTGATTCTTTTGTGTTGTTATAAGGGTTTGAAAAACAGAGGCTTTCGCGTAGGGTGCCCGGCAAAAGGAGTAAATTTGTTTTTGTGCCAGGTTGAGATAACGTGTTTTACTGAAACATTTGTACAGCAATGAGACACTGTCTATTCCCTTGGAATTGCCCGTGTCTTTGTGTATATTTCTTAAAAAGTATAGAGAATCTGAATCGTGAAATTGTATCGTATCGACAAAGGATATCGGTACCTCAACCGATACCGTACGATTGTCGCTGTCTTTGGCAAGTATGGCTTTGCTCATGTTTTTGATCGTTTGAACCTTGCCTTTCGGATTCGAGTTTTAGGCAGGTTATCCAAACAAAAGAAAACAAAGCCAACCATGACTGTGGCTGCCCGGCTACGTCTGGTTCTGGAAGAATTGGGTCCGACCTTCATCAAAGTTGGTCAATTACTCAGCACGCGGTCATTTTTACTTCCTGCCCAATTTATAGAAGAGCTGACAAAACTGCAGGACAAAGTCAAGCCGGTCGAATTCGACCAGGTGCGACAGCTTATTTCCGATGAACTTTTAGATCTCGACGAGGTCTTTGCAGATTTTGAAACCACGCCATTGGCTTCGGCTTCCATGGCATTGGCATATAAGGCTGTTCTACGGAACGGTCAAAAGGTTGTGGTCAAGGTTCAGCGTCCCGGGTTAAAGCGGCTGGTGGATGTGGATATGGATATTCTCCATGATCTGGCAACTCTATTAGAGCGGCATGTCGAAGAGAGCCGGCAGTATGAGCCTGTTTCTGTCATCGATGAATTAAGACGTACCATGCAGCGCGAACTGGATTTCACCAATGAAGCTCGCAACATTGAATCTTTTTCTAAAAACTTTCAGAATAGCCGTGACGTATATGTTCCACGAGTATTTTGGGAGCATACCACAGCGCATATTGTTACGTTGGAATATATTGAAGGCATAAAAATATCAAAAATAGACACGCTTTGTGAGCGTGGATTCAACCCGAAAAAAATTGCCCATCTCGGCACCCGGTTTATCATGCGGCAAATTTTTGTTTATGGTTATTTTCATGCAGATCCTCACCCCGGCAATTTGTTTATGACCTATGATGGCAAAATTGCACCCGTGGATTTTGGAATTGTGGGAAGGCTGGATGACTGGCTGATGGCCAGGATCACAGACCTGCTTATCGCAGCCTGGAAGCGCGATATTGATTTGATATTACGGGTTCTTGTCGATCTGGGCGCCATTTCGCTCGATGCCGAAACCTATATGCTTCGATACGAGTTGTCCGATTATCTCAACAGATATTATGGTTTACCCTTGAACAAGATCAATATGAAGATTTTGGTGAACGAGGCATTCGAGATCATCAGTCGTCATAGACTGAGAATTCCCTCTAACCTGATGCTTTTGGTAAAAACCATCGGCACGTATGAAGATTTGGCCCGCAAACTGGATCCTGATTATAATTTTGTAAAACATCTTCGCCCCTATATTAAACGGCTGGTTTTTCGTCGTCTCGATCCTGAAAAATTGGCGTACGAGACCTCCAAAAGCCTTCGCGATCTGGCCACTCTGGCGCATATGGCTCCGCGAGAGATCGAGCTTATCCTTCGTCGCATACGAAGCGGACAAATTGCCATGGAATTGCATCATCACGGATTGGATAATATTACCCATCAGATGGATCGCTCGTTTAATCGCCTTTCCTTCAGCCTGATTATCGCGGCGATCACTGTGGCCTCATCTTTGGTTATGATGCTCGACAAAGGTCCCCTGTTTTTGGGGTATCCTTTTTTTGGGATTTTTGGCTATATTATTGCCGGACTTTTAGGATTGGGCTTGATTATCAATATATTAAAATCCGGTAGACTTTGAAATGAAAACAATCGAACTATTTGACCCTGTCTTTAAGCGAATCGGTCTTTTGGCTGATCAACAGGGTGTTAATGTATATGTGGTAGGCGGTTATGTAAGAGATCTCTTCCTGGGCAAAAAGGTCAATGATATCGATTTCGTCGTCGAGGGGGATGGGCCTGTTTTTGCCAAGCAGGTGGCAAAAGAGTTAAATTCGAAAAAGTGGGCGGTATATAAACATTTTGGCACTGCAATGGTGCAGCATGGAGATAAAACACTGGAATTTGTCGGTGCCCGGGCAGAAAGCTATCGCGGTGATTCGAGAAAACCAAACGTCGTTCAGGCAAGTTTGGAAGATGATTTGGCCCGGCGGGACTTTACCATAAACGCCATGGCCGCCTCTCTGAATGCAGGTCAATATGGCCAACTCTTTGATCATTTCAATGGATTAAAAGATTTACACTACAAGCGCATTCGTACCCCTCTGGAGCCCAAAAAGACTTTATATGATGATCCGTTGAGAATCTTGAGAGCTATCCGGTTTGCAACACAGTTGGAATTTCACATCGAAAAGAATACACTTGCAGCCATTAAAGAGGAACGCCAGCGACTTTTTATCATTACTCAGGAGCGGATCACCGAAGAACTGATGAAAATGATCGCTGCTGATACCCCTTCTATTGGCCTGGATATTATGGAAAAAACCGATGTTTTGAGCATCGTTCTTCCTGAGGTGGCTGAGCTTCGCGGTGTGGATCAGGTTGGTCGATTTCAGCATAAAGATGTTTTCAAGCATACGCTACAAGTTTTAGATAATGTGGCGCAAAAATCTTCCAGGATCGAGTTGCGCCTGGCAGCCCTTTTTCATGACATTGCCAAGCCTCAGACCAAAGAGTTCAAAAAAGAAATAGGATGGACTTTTCATGGACATGAGGAATTGGGAGCCAGGATGATGACGAGAATTGGAAAACAGTTGCGTCTTTCCAAGGAAACCAGCTCGTATATTCAAAAGATTACCCGATTGCATCTGCGTCCCATTCATCTGGTGGAAGAGGGGGTTACCGATTCGGCCATTCGCAGACTTTTGTTTCAAGCCGGTGAAGATTTGGATGATTTGCTCATTTTATGCCGGGCCGATATAACATCAAAAAACCCCAAACGGGTGGTTAAACATTTGTCCAATTTTGATGCCCTTGTGGAGCGTATGCTCAAAGTGGAAGAAAAAGATCGCATGCGCGCCTTTCAACCCCCGGTGCGGGGGGATGAAATCATGCAGGTCTGCAATATCCATCCTGGACCGCTGGTAGGTGTATTGAAAAAACAAATCGAAGAAGCGATTATTAATGGTGATATCCCCAACGAACATGATGCGGCACTCGACTATCTTTTAAACATAAAGGATGATTTTATTGATGACTGGGAAAAGTCATGATTTCAGGTTTTCTCACTCGTAAATTCTCCTGCCAAACCAAAAGATTGAGCAGGTTGGTAGCCAGGTTCTTTTGCAAGGCTCCGGTGGTTACCGACAAAGATCCTTACAGGATGACATCATAAAGGTTAGCGGGGAGTAAAAAGCAGCATCTGGTCTTTTTCTTCCAGCACTGCCATCCAAACTGTCTTGCTGGAAGCATTTTTGTGATTCCGGGGCAGCAGAGCCGTCCACAATCCTGCTTTATAGCTTGCCTGCATCTCGACAATAAGGAGTTTTGTTTTAATTCCTGATTCATTGTGCCTGCCTTTAAAAATTTGGATTAGACCGAAACTTTTGAAATATGATTACGTCTTTAGGTATAGTTTGTAAACTTTTAAGAGGGTGCAAAATGAGTAAAGAAAGTGTGGCCGAACAGCCCGGGATGGGGTTTCTCAACCGTCTGATCAATGTCTTTATCGCGCCAGGTGAAACATTTCGCGATGTAAAACGCAAATCAGGATGGCTCATGCCTTTTCTGGTTTTGGTAATGGGTACACTCGTCATGAGTTATGTGATAAAACCGGTGGCCATGAAATACCAGGCGCAAGAGATCCAAAGGCAAATGGAAAAGCGTGACATGCCTCAGGAGCAAATCGATCAACAGATCGAGCAACAGCAAAAAATTATGAAAAAGCCTTATATCTATTTTCCGATTGCTGTTGTGGGTACAATTTTAATGACGTTGATAGGCGCTGCGATCTGGTTGTTCGTGGCTACTTTTCTTTTAGGAGGCAAGGTGGGCTATGGACAGGTTTTGTCTGTAAATGCCTACCGATCACTTGTCATTCTCCTGGGCGGGTTTATTAAACTGCCCATCATGTTGACAAAAGAGACCATAATGGTGCACTTTAGTCTGGCGACTTTTATGCCTGATTCT
>CAYNUX010000045.1:0-15559 GCA_964400115.1 uncultured Cytophagia bacterium | reverse complement strand
TGCTACTATCCGGCAGCTACAGGTTACTGTCGGATAGTAGCGATACCCCGTCCGATGCGTTCGGGGGGCCAGATCTTCAACAAAACCATACCGACGCTGGTCCGGCCCGAACCAGGCCCCATGCAGGCCGGCGCCATGCGTGCGCATGCCATGTTGCCGACCGAGTCGCCCTACGACCCATCGGAAACCGCTACCCCCGGTCCCCAGGTTACAGACTGGCTCTATCTGCAGCTCTTGAATGCAGACCTCACTCAGGTCGTGGAACAGCGCAGCGTGTTTCTCACACAAACCGGGTGGCTGACTGATCTCGATGGCAGTCCCGGCATCGACCTGAGCCATGTTGCAGACGGCAGTTATAACCTCAAACTCGTTCATCGCAACCATTTTTTCGCTCTTTCCTCCTCCACGATAACCCTTGCCGGCTCGGCTGCAAGCTATGATTTTACCACGGCCGGCACTCAAACCCGGAATGCCTCGACAGCCGTCGAGGTTGCAGAGGGTGTATGGGGCGTGGCCTGTGGTGATATCGACCGCGATGACTATATCACCAGCAGCGATTATGTACAGATGTATAATGAATACCGCCTGGGAGTCAGCGACTATTATGACGGCGATCTCGACTTTGACGGGGTCGTCGGCCTGACGGATTATGACCTGTGGAAAGCCAACGCCGCACAGGGAATGCAGCAATAAGCGATTCGGTTATAAATCATTTCCAACGGGATCGTATCCCGGAGCACAGCGAGCCCATGGCCGTATTTCGGTCAGGGCTCGCTTTTTTTTTGAACGAGAACGAAAATTCACACCCGTGAGACCAAAAAGTATTGATCAAGTAATTTTTCACTCACAAAAACCATTCTTTACGACTTGCGTCTACGCGTGAGTATTTATTATCAGCGACTTTTTCTATTTTGAACAAGAGTACTCTGAGGGAATAAAAAAAGGCTGTTCCTATGTGGAACAGCCTTTTTCATCAAGAGAGGAGAGTATATGAGATAACAGATTATTTAAATTTGCCTGTATATATGCCAGGCAAAAGGAGATTAGGATTCAGAAACATTGGCTTTTTCTTGCTCTTTTATCTGTTTTCTAACCTCATCCATATCGAGGTCTTTGGCCTGCTTGATCAGATCTTCCAGACCCGATTCAGGCAATGCACCGGGTTGCTTGTAAATCAGAATCTTTTCCCGGAAAATAGCCAGTGTGGGAATAGATTGTATGCCAAATGCTGTAGCCAATTCGCGGTCGTTTTCGGTGTCGACTTTGGTGAAAGCGATATCAGGATATTTTTCCGAAGCCTTTTCATAAACCGGTGCGATCATCTTGCACGGACCACACCATTCAGCCCAAAAATCGATCAATACGATATCATTCTCTTCCAGTGTTTTTTCCATTTCATTCATCTTTAAGGTCGATGTAGCCATTATATTCACCTCATTTAGGGGTTTTTGTTCATCGTTTAGTTATTTGATGGATGAAATGGAAAAAAGTTTCAAAATAAAGGTTAAATTGGGGGAAAAGTTCAGAGAACATGGATTTATACGGTGAAAAACATAATCTCACGACAGGGCGCAAAGGCACGAGGAAAAAAGGTTAAATCTCTGTGGATCTATCTTTTCCAAGGAAACCTAGAATCCAAGGTAAAGGGTTGAAATATATAGATTTGTTGCCTGATAATTTTTCTTGCGTCTTTGGTGCCCTTTGAAGAGATTAAATGCTTTTGGTTCGCTTTTCTTCTGACTGTATCAGTAAAGACGAATGGTACTGAGAAAATCTTTATAGCGTATATATTTCCGATTTTCCATCCAAAGCACCTGGGGTTTGTGACCTTTGTGAGCATTGCGAATGGCAAATGGACGCACATTATCGAATTTAGAGTCCGTGGTAATGGCTTGGTGTTCCCACGTCTCTCCCCCATCGCTGGTCATCCATTTTTCGATCTCAAAAATCCCACCAATAGGACGAGAAAGATAAACAATTTCGGGATTCTCGTGATCCAATACCAGTCCACCTGAATAATAAGGTTCCTTTTCTACTTTCCCTTCTGGCGTTTGAGGAAACCATTTCCCTCCCGAAACGATCTCATAATCCAGCCACCTCTCACCATCCCAACGGGCATAGTGATAACGGTGATCCGTTTTGGACGGCAGACGGGTATATACGATCACCGGAAAACCGCTGGAATCCTGTGCCACATCCCATATCCAGGCTCTTACATTGGTGGCCACAGCATCATAAACGCGGTCCGCATCTTTTGGCTCAAACGGCACCTCATCAAAATTGCAAATTTTCGTTCCATCGACACGATAAAAACCGCTGTCATGACAGGCGACATAATAGATGGAATTGTGTTCGTTGATATGGGGATGACCGTCAGTAAAGGCGATATGAATCCGATCTTTTTGATTGGTGGCAACTTTGACATAGGGACGTTGCTTGTCAGTTGATTTTGAGGGCATGACCATGATCCGGCCCGGCACCCAGTCTTTGCCGCCATTATCAGAGTATGAGAATGTCGGTTTCCAGCCGATTCCTCGCCAGAAGAGGTATAGTCGGTTGTTTTCATCACTCAGACGAACCGGATTGGTATAGCAATAATCCCGGCGCATATCTTGTGGATATTCGGGGTTCTCATTGAGAAACAACTGCCGGGGCTTTTTCCATTCGGTAATACTTTCTTTCCATTCACTTTTCAGCAGGGTAATCGGAACCTCCCGGCCGTTATGAGGAGAATAAAACACCATAACCTTGCCATCCGCATCGATGAGTATGGAGGGGTTGGCATGATCATCTTTATCTACTTTTTCAGCCAGAACAGCGGTCATGATCCCCCCATTTTTATGATCCAGAGCACCAATCATAATATCGCCTGCACTGTTTACCCAGCCGGCAAAAGTAGTGGCTTTGGATCCTTGATGATATACTGCTCGGGGATCAGAAAACCAACACCATGCACCATCCACTGCAAAGTAATAGGGCAATCTGAGGTCAGGATCAATTTTTGTTCCTGTGTGACAACCGATCATCGAAAAGGTGGTAACCATAATCATTGATAAAAGAGATCTTTTAAAGTGCATTGCAGAGTCCATAAATTTAAGTTATCGGTTTAATGTCTCACATTCGAGAAATCATTTCCATAAAAACAGATCGGGCAACACCTGTCCTGCCTGGCCACGTATGGATTGTCGATAGAGATGACTGACTGCAGAGATTTCCGGGTTGATCTCGATACTATATGCCTGATTTTGTAACGCAATTTGAACGAAACCGGCAGCAGGCCACACGACCGCTGAAGTGCCGATGGTAATCAGCAAATCGGCTCTCGACATAATCTCCTCGGTTTGAGAAATGACTTGGACATCGAGGAGATCTCCGAACCAGGTAATATCAGGACGTGCCCATCGGTCGCAATGGGGGCAATGGTAGGATTCATATCGTTCGCCATTGTCGGTCCATATTCCATGTTCAGGGCATCGCAGTCGCCATAAACTGCCATGCAACTCGATCACACGCTTGCTGCCCGCCAACTGATGCATTCCGTCGATGTTCTGGGTAATAATCACAACAGTGTCGAACTGTTTTTCAATATCGCTGATGACACGGTGCCCTGCATGCGGACGGCATTCCAGTACTTTTTGGCGTCGTAATTCATGAAATTGTAACACACGTAAGGGATCACGCTCGAATGCCTCCTGACAAGCGACCTCTTTAATCTTGACCTCATGCCATATTCCGCCTTTTCCCCGATAAGTGGGAACACCGCTTTCAGCGGACATCCCCGCACCGGTAAAAAAGACAATATGTTCAAAATCTTTGAGTTTCAGTTTTTGCATATTCTCCTCACAGTGCCCAAATAAAAGTGGCCACACTTTTGGGTGGAATTTTATCTTCAAACCATCGATCATTCTGATTCACTCTGACCGGCTGTTCTTTATTCGTCTGGTTCACCAAAATCAACACCTGTTTGTTGTCAGCGCGTTTTATGGCAAGCGCAGTAACGGTCAAAGGATCTCCGGGATCACACGCGATACGATGCGAGCCTGATCGAATGAATTTTGAAAATTGGCCCAGCAAATAATACTCTGGAGTTACATACCACCCGGCTTTATTGCCATCTTTTTGAATCAGCATCGTCGGAGAAAGCATATCCAGGGTATTATATGGACCCTGATTATGTTCATCCAGGGTTTGTGTGGACATGGTCACCCATGCGTTATAGCTGGAAAATCCGTGCCGAAAATAGTCCACAATATTTGCCATCCCTTTGACGCCGAATTCCGACTTTTCACTGAACAAAAGTTTTACATCGGGATAACGGGATTGCAAAACCAACAATGAATCGATAGGGTATGACTCGTAATTGTGAAAAGCTATACCCTTTACAATCTCTTTTTTCCCCATACGTTCCAGAGAGCTCAGTATGCTATCGGCATCCACCCAGCCATTGAAATTATGATCATGGATCCATATGTCCGGTGGAGTTATGTCTCTGGCTTGCAAATGCTCCCATTGTCTATAAACAGCCAATGCCAGTTCGAGTTCCTGATCCCAGGTCAAAACCATTCCGGGATAGGTTCTGGGTGAGAATCTTGGCTCATTTTGTAATGTTATGGCATGAATCTCGATCCCCTGTTTATGATAAGCTTGTACGAAACGACGATAATACACGGCGAGCGAGTCTGTATAACCCGGCTTTAGGGTTCCGCCGACAAGCTGTCCCGAGGTTTTCATCCAGGCAGGAGGACTCCAACAAGATGCAAAGAATAAAAGCCGCTGCGGAGGCTCCAGAGATGCAGCAACCTCCTGTGCCGCTAGAATGACATCGATAATTCCCAATTCGATATCATTTTCAATGGAAAATGGCTTACCGGGTTGATCCTGATAAGAGTAAAATCCCTGTGGATGATCGGAAAGAGATCGACCATCGCTAAAATCAGAGGTGCCAATGGTCAGACGGAAAAGATTAAACCCGACACCCTTTTCCGGATCTATGAGAGCGCGCAAAACATCCTTGATTTCATCATCGGTTTTATTCTTGTGGAGGGCATAAACGGTTGTCGCCTCAAGAGAAGCTCCGATTCCCAATATGGATTGTTTGATATTGTTCTCATCGATGGTAATGATTTGTCCATGATGAGGCTTTTCCTCTTGCCAAAAAAGTGCGGGCTGCCGGCTCAAGCGATAACGGAGTGCAGAGGAATCCGGTGGATTGGTAAACCAGATACTATTTTCTGGCAACAATTCCGAGCTAAAATATACCGAAATAGATGATTGTGCAATTGCACAATGCCACCCGACGGATATCAAAACCAGTATTAAAACCTGACAAAGCCTGACCATGTACGAGTCCCCATTAATCAACCTCCAGTAAAAAAATGTACTCATTTAGTTAGATTAAAACAACCACAAGCAACAACAAAGACGGCTATCCTGTCATTCAAGGTAACAGGTTTTTAAACGTATGGTTTCAAAAATGATATCAAAAACAGGGATGTAAAAACTCCCGGAAATTGGCCATTTTATACAGACAAATCGTCCGGGAGTTAACGTTTTAAAAGCAACAAATCCCAAAAAGAGAATAGCTGCAAGGGCTAAATTTTGGGCATGGGATATTCGGGGCGATATTCGCGAGTGAGCAAATGATTGTATTGATGTTCTTCCAGAATATTTCTGCCTGAATTGTAATGAATTTTTTCTCCGGCCAGGATCGCAACATTACCCAGGATTGCAACCGCAGCACTGATATGTCCATCATTGATATCGGCGATGGGGGCCTTGCGATCTTGCATACAGTCGATAAAGTTGTGTTTATGAGCCACACCCATATCGTTGCTGGATTCAACCTTGGTAATCAGCTCTTTACCATCCTGAGTATAGACCTCGAATCCGCTACGATCTACGATCAAGGTTTGCTCATCGCCATAAAAAGCCGTACCCACGCGTTTATTTTCCACAGGCATTTGAGACCACATGCGCAGTTCCCAGACCAGCATCACATTATCATATTCATATAGAGCATATTGTGTATCCGGGGTTTCCTTGTCATCGTCAAAGATAAATTTGCCACCAGAGGATGTCACAGATTTCGGCCATCCCAGGTTCATACTCCAAAGAGCGGTGTCGATCCAATGAACGCCCCAATTCCCCATATCTCCTGTACCATAATCCCACAGGAAGCGCCAGTTATAGTGACAACGATTTTCGGTATAGGATTTATCAGGTGCAGGACCCAGCCAAAAATCATAATCCAGATGAGGCGGAGGAGTCTGAGGTTTGGCATGGCCTATACTCTCGCGGCCCAAAGCTCCCCATGTTCTCAGCATGGCAATTTTGCCCAACTTGCCGGATTGGACATAGTCCTTAGCCTGCTGAAAATGGGTTCCACTGCGCTGCTGGGTCCCATGTTGAACGATACGGCCATATTTATCAGATGCGACGGCGATTTGCCGGCATTCATTTACATTATGACAACATGGTTTTTCAACATAGATATCTTTACCGGCTTGCATTGCCTCAATTGCCTGAATGATATGCCAATGATCCGGGGTTGCGACCACGATAGCATCCAAATCTTTCTGTTCCAGCATCTTGCGGTAATCATCATAGGCTTTGGGCGCCTGGCCGGTCAATTCCTTAAATTCTCCGATACGTTTGTCTAAAACATTTCTATCCACATCGGCAAATGCAGCAATATTAGCCCGTCCGGTTTTAAAGAAATCTTTGGCATTACTGTTGCCCATATTGCGAACGCCTATAACACCCACATTGATTTTGTCATTGGCACCCAGAACACGCGAGGGCAGTGTCGAATATGCTAAAGCAGCACCAGTCAAGATTCCACTATTTTTCACAAATCGACGACGACTCATTTCAGGCATAACGAACTCCTTTTAATAAAACCCCGTTTCAAAATAGATATCACAGATAGTCTATGTTACGTAACCAATGGGGTATCGGGATCTATTCACCGACAGGTAATTTTATGACGATTGCGGTAAATATCTATAAAACCAGAAAATCAAATAATACCCTATAATATAGACTATTTGCCTCAAAGCTGCAAGAAAAAACTAGCCACCTCTAACTAGTCAACCAATTTTTCAAAGGTTATAACTGATAATGGCGTTAAACATAATTTATTTATTCGGCAAGAGTTAGAAGCTTAATTCCTGGCAAGTCAGTCCATACTCAAATCGGACTAAATGACCACGGTAGCAGATCAGCCACGCGTTGTTGATACCATTTCCCTCTCGTGGCAATTGCCAGCGGCGTATAAATGTTTCCGAGGGTATCTATTTCAACAGGTTGAGTCAGGATATTGAGATAGGAATGCGTGTCTTGTGAATGTGTTTGGTAATAAATTTGGATTTTGTCGGTATTGAATTCGATATTTTTATTCAGGCCGCGCACCACAAAACTATAGTTTCCTTTTTTTCTTCGCAAATCAGCAAGTGAGCTGGCAGGTGGCTTGATTAAAAAGGTCGTATCATTCACGGAAAATGCATTTGGAATAATAAATTTTTCCTGCTCCAGCTTTCCAAGAGCCAGTGCGCGCATAAAGTGTCGTAGTGATCCGAAATAGGTTTGCATTCTGTTTTTATGCCAAATACGAGCGATTTCCGGATCACTGGGTTGCAGTTCATAGAAACGGGTATACAGTATATATCTGACCTGATCGACATAGGAAGCAAATTTTCGTATATAGACATCGATTTTGTATCCCAGAGCCCTGTTTTCAACAATGACCGGTTCACGGGAGGCGACGCTCAATTCGAATCCATAGGCGGGGTTAAAAAAATCCAAAACGTGTGGATTGACAATTTGACAGTGCTCTGCATTCCCGGTATTTCCCAAAAAAAGTTTTTCAAATTTCTCATAGTTTTCTTGCCATCCCTTTGGGTCCTTGCCCACAACCACGAGCTCTTTACCCTCGATTACATGAGGATCCAGATAGATATAGAGTTTCTTTACAGGAACGCGGGCGGCATAAATATCCGTGCTAAAAATATCATAGCCGATATGCTGCACGACCAGCTGCAGAGATTCCTGTTGCAGAGAAAACTCGAGTGAAAACTCGCCATTTTCATCGGTTGTGGTCCCGATCAAGGTATGAGAGAAAAAGACATTGGCAAATGACACAGGTTGGCTGGTTTGAGAATCTTTGACAACACCATTAATAAGATTATGATTTGCATATGCTGAATAAAAAAACAAAAAGAATAAAAGACATAAATAGCGATACATTACTATTCCCGGTATAATACCCAAAACCCCGGGCCAATGAATATCTGGTTACCCGGGGTTTGTTTAAACTCGGTGTTAAAATTTAGCCGACATTTTGTTTTGCATTGGCGACCAGGTCTTCAAAGAGTTTCCGTTGTTCGATCAGCGCTGCGACCCGATCTTCTGGTTCGGTTCTTGCTTCCAATAGGATCCATCCGCTATAATCCATTCCGACAAACAGGTTAAAAAGCTCCTGATAAGGATAATCACCCTCATTAAACTCTCGTACATGCACGGTATCGCCAAAATCGCCCTTGACCATATTGAAATTGGCTTCCAGTCCCGGTTCCATGAGATCCTGATTATTACAGTTCCAGCAAACCTTTACATTAGGCTCAACGACCTGATCAAAAATCGCCTTCATATTGGGTAATTTCTGGGTCAGTCGTCCATGTACTTCAACGCGAATTTCCTGACCATAGTCCTGAGCGTATTTTCCGACCTCATTCAAAGAGCTTGCGATCTGGGCTATAGTCTGTTCATGGGGAACGCCATCTGGAAGATTGTTCGGTTTTACCTTGACACCGGAGGCACCGATATCATGACAAAGTTTGATCAATTCGAACGTACCCTCGATATTCTTCCGCAGCTCTTGCTGATCCGGACTATGGTATTCCTGGTTGGAGCCATATCCAACACAGGTAACCGGGCTGTCCATGAACCGTTTTTTTACCTCTTCCCGCTCGGCCTGGCTCAATGTAGGCTCGACACCATGCGCATGATGGGTACGAAGCTCCAAGCCGAGCACCTGTGATTTCTCACCATTGGCAATCAAAGTGGGCAGATCCCAATCTTTCCCCCACTGATACGTAACCAGCCCAAATTTCATATCTGTAGGCGCTTGATTTTGAGTCCCAGTGGAACATGCGTTTAAAAAACCAAGGGCGGTCAATCCTGCTCCTGCCTGTGCCCCCCTGACCAGGAAATCACGACGACTCCAATAGAATGACATGTCCTCTCCTTTCATAAAGCCGAAAACGATATTGTTTTAATTAATATAACATTTTTTGGCGCTTTGCAAACGCTTTTTTCAATCCTTTCAAGGCCGACCAGGCTCGCAAAAGCCGTTTAAAGCGGGGTCATCAAAACCAAACGTTTTATCAAAAGGCACCTTTTTGTCAGGATAAATCGATATCTGCCAATAGCAATTTTACCAATGTCTCCTCAAATCGGGCGCGGGAGGTTTCAATAGATTGATTACCCAATTCGAATGTAATAAGATTTTGATTATTTTCCCGGGCCCAGGTCCCGAAAGAGCCTGGTGTTGGATATCCGACATCTTTGACCACCGGCAATTCAGTCCTGGTAGCGATCCACTGAGCAAGCGTTGAGCCATTGACATCATCGATACAATCCAGAGGTGCATGAAGGGTAATGATGGCTTTTGGCAAAAGCTCTTTTACAAGTTTGATCAAAGCTTGGGTTTCCGGTTCAGATCCCCCCTCGCACCCGGCAGAGAGTTCCACATCCCTGGGAGAATCCATGGTCCATCGGTAGCGGATAGGAATTGTACCCCAGTCCGATGTCGGAAAATTCCTGTTCAAATCGACACCGTTTGCATTCCCCCGACAACCCCGCATCAGGCCGTCGGGATTGGCAACAAGAATAACTGCGCTTTTCAGGCTCTCCGGAGGTACCGACCTCAGTGCAGATGAGAGGACAACCGTGGTTTCAGGTTCATCTCCATGATGCGCAGCAATAAGCAAATATTCCACAGATCCGTCAGGAGGATGATAAAGTTGTAAAGGTGTTCCATTGACACTCGTTCCATAAGAAAGAGACCGGTGGTGCACCCGGCCCCGTTTTGATCTTTCGACTAGCATAAAAATCCCATTTAACTATTGACCTTCATTTTAAATTTAATGAAAACTTTTTCACATTATAGAATATAACAAAAATTATAAAGGAACAAAAGCTTCTTTGAGTTTAATAATCAGCTTAAAACACGCATTTAGTCATCGTAACACATTATCGCGATCGAATTCAGGCAATACAGGGATAAAAAGTCTTTTCAGAACTCTTTGGCCTGAAAAATTGGCAATTTTCGGGTTTTCTGCCAAATGAGAACCATCATACTCGCCAGAAGCAGTCCGGTCAGGTTGGAAGCGATATCTAACGGGTTAAAGGACCGATTCGGGATCCATATTTGTATAATTTCGAGGACGCCGCTATAAACGAGCAAAAGGAATACCGCCTTTCTATATTGCCGGTCAAAGGCCAGCCAGGCCAGAAATGCCAGCACAGCATAGGCAGCGATATGCAGATAGGCACCGGAAGAACTCATGGTGCGGATATGCATTGATCTCTCGAGTTCATCTCCCGGGAGCAATGAAAGCCAGGATATTGCGATCAAAGACAGCCAAAAAACACCCTGTTTCAATTTATTTGGATTAGGCATTTTTGTCATCCTTTAAATTATTGCAAGATAAATGTGCATGTTGGATCCAGAGGATATCTGCCAAAGCGTTCGCCATAGACCGCGAGACCACCGCTGATGGCATCGCTCACTTCCAGACGAATCCGCATGAATTTTTGCTCGGCCGATTTTTTGAATATAAAGGCATCTACAGGCACCGTGATCAGCTGGCCGAAAGAACCGGCTTCTCTCAAATAGCCATCCCGCAGCTGGCTGTCCCATGACAAGATACCTCTGTGATCCGCTGCATCGTCATAGAGATCATATTGCCCGACATGCTGTTCATTGATATAAATTTTAACCGAGCTTGGAAAGCTCTGCTCATCAGTCATAGGATATGCATTACGATTCAGGCTGGGATCGTGTGCACCCCTGCCGCGCATATAATCTCCTTCGGTCTTGCCTTCACCCTGGCGGTCTTTGCCAAATAATCGCTTGGCAGAAGCTTCAAAACGCAAAGTGGCCATTCTTATCGATTCGACAGATAAATCTTTAGGCCATTCCAACTCATATTCAAAATATCCTGCTCCTGCACCATTTACTTTGAGACCATTGAGCACCTGCCACTGTTTCTCAGTCCATTTTGCATCTGAAAATGTGTCAGGTCCGAAACGGAGGTGCCGTATCTCCGGGCTTCCGGGAACAGTCTCATCCCGCTGTGCAGGTCCGTTTGTCACCAGGTAGGTGGTGAAATTTTTCTGCAGTACATTCCCGGAAGGCGTCAAGAGTGCGGTACTGAGAATGACCAGGCCGGGTTCAGCGGGCATGGATATCTTTAAGGGATCCAATGCCTGGCTCATCCACGGCCGGTAAGGAATAGTAACTCGCCACTCTTTAAAATCATGATAGTTGGCGAGTTGATCCCATCCAAACAGTCTCACGTGTACCGTCGCACTGTCACCAATATCGATATCAGTCATAAAAGAGGCATAAAATGGAACCTCGAGATCCTGGCCGGGCTGCACATGCTTGCAGAGCTCCCGTTCTGTTGTGAGATAGAATGGGGAATGCAAATCGCGCAGACTCGTACCCGGAACCAGTTGGGGAACACCGGTACTCTTTTGAGATCGATCGTAGCGATAATATCCGTTCCATTCATTGATCACGTCATGGTGCTCGGTGTATAGCCATCCACCGATCTTGGGATGACGCCGAAACTCGTTGATCATGATATGATAATCCCAACTCCAGTCTACATCACCAGTGCTCCCTTTATAACCCCACACATTTCCGCATTCAGAGTTTATATTAGGCTGTTCGCCTTGAGAATATCCCTCACAAAAATTCCAGCCGGACCCGGGAAATGTTTTTTCAGACACGTCGGCTAATTTGTCGCGCCAGGCATAGCCAGGAAGGTAAGCATGCCAGGTATTCAAATCGGTAATAACATGATCTTCTTTATTGGGCGAGTTATCTTCGACCAGACGTGTGGGATCTAATTCTTTGGCCAATTTCACCATAAAAGCAACCCATTCCCGGGTTTCCGGCAGATAGGTCTTGTCGGTTGTCAAGCCCCAGGTTTCGTTAAAAATAACCCACGAAAAGATCGATGGATGATTAAAATCCCTTTGAATCATCTGTCGCATCGCATATTCGGTTTCCCTGTGCATTTCAGTGTCGGGCTCACCCCAGCTATTGGGTACATCAGCCATGATCAAAATACCCAGTCGGTCGGCCCAATAGAGTTTTCGCGGGATCCCTATTTTCACATGGATGCGTTGGCCATTGAGTCCAAGACGACGGGTGCGTAATATTTCATCACGCATAAATTCATCGCTGGGAAAGGTATAATGACCTTTTGGATGGAATGCCTGATCCAGAGTCATTTCGAGATAAACCGGTTTTCCGTTCAGGGCCACATAGGGAATGTCGGTACCTGGAAGATCGACCACATCAATACTCCGCATGCCAAAATAGGACTTTACCACATCGCTCTGTTCCTGATGTAAATAGAGTGTTACCTCATACAGATAGGGATCATCGAGCTGCCACAACCGTGGATTGGGAATCGGGATGGCCCATTCGGCTTTGTCATTCCCTTTGGCAATAGTTTTCTTGACAATGCGGGGATTGATATCCGGAGATGAAAATTCAAAATCCACAGGCAGATCGGTCGTTGCCGCCTTGTTCAGGGTCAAATGGGCAATGACCTGCTGATGACGGAGATCAGGAATGAATCGGATTGATTCAATAGACACCTCTGGTCTGGCATCCAGGTATACGGTTTGCCAGATCCCTGCTGCTCGGCCATAGCCCTGTTTTCCTTCCAGCTTGAATTTATGAGCGGTGTCATCAACGCGCAGAACGAGCTCCTGTTCTTCACCATATTGAACCCACGGTGACAAATCAAATTCAAAAGGGGTGTACCCACCCCGATGTTCTCCAACAAGCCGACCATCCAGCCATATCTGTGTATGCCAATCACATGCACCGATGACAAGAACAGGTCTTAATCCCTGCCAGATGCGGGGCACTTTAATTGCTCGTTTGTACCAGCCGATATCGGCTTTATCGTCAACTCTGGAAAGTTCAGAGCCCCAGGGAAAAGGAACCAGGATATCCCGATCGAATTTGACGTGACCTTTGTACCACTGCATTTCGATACCCACATTGTTTTGGTCGAATCGGAATTGCCATATTCCATTGAGATTTTGCCATAAAGACCGCTGAAAATCAGGACGAGGATGTTCTGGCAACGGGATAGAAACGCTATCTTGGGCATAACTGCTGACAAGAAACAAAAATAAAGGCCATATCAATCTTTGGAGATAGCCCATCATGCGACTCCTTGTTAACGGTAGTAAGCTTCAATATTCCAGTGCCCGGGTTCGGCGATAAATTGTACAACATTGACCGCTTGCCGATAGAATTCAAAATCGAGCAAAGATTCACCGACACCCTGATGATTCCAGACATTCTGGTCATTTACTTTGATATTATTCAATTCCCGGCCCTGCGGGATGGGGATTGAAACGAGTGCACGAGTATTCAGAGGTGATTGCAGGATCAACCTGAGCATCAATGCTCGATTTTCTATCTGCAAGTTGATAAATCCTTTTACCGTATGAACGCGACAGTTTATGTCTTTTATGCTGTTTCCGAGATGAGGATTGACATGAAACATTTCATAGCCCGGCATTATCGGTTCAACACCTGCAACATATTTGGACATCAGTGTAAGCGGCCCACCACTCCAGGCGTGGTTTGCCGTGCCGCCGCCAAAGCCTTGGTCACCGACACCCCATCCTTCCCATAATGTAGAGAGGTCGCTGGTCACCATTGGCTGATAACGGTCGTGCATACGGGACAAAGCATCGTCGGTATACCCCATCATAAACAGAGCCTGCAAAACATACTTTTCCATATAGGGACTGGCATTATAATGACGCACGAGTACACGTCGTAATTGAGTAAAGTGCCTCGAGGGTGCCAACCCGGCGACCACAGCCAAAGCATTGGCTCTGTCATCGGTTTCGCCCTCATAATCTGATGAGCGATATTCATTCCCGGTCCAAAAGCTATCATGAAACCGGGTTCGTAATTTTGCCAAACGCGATTCGATCTCTGCCAAATCGTTTTCACGACCCAACAGTTCAGCCATATTGCGCAATCCCTCGAGCGCCAGGACGTACCATGCATTATAAAGGATATCCATATCTTTATTCTTGCCCCAGTCCCCCCAGGTCCATCCCCCTTTTCGAGGGATAACCAAATTATTCTCGCCCAGTTGCCATACTTTTAACAAATAAGTGCGTACACCTCCATAGACAGAGCGTATGGTAGCCCGGTCACCGGTATGCATAAAATAAGTCCAGAAACCATAATAACCGACACTGGCCAACATTTGCATCGGAAGCTCTTTATCATAATTCCCAGCGGGAACAGGGGAAAACAAGGAACCGTCATCCCGTTGCCAATTAATGAGTTCAAGAATGGCTTTCTTGGCTAAAAGATGACTCTTGGGATCCAGGGCATAAAATGATTCTCCGATCTCAATCACGGCATCCCCCCACCACTGTGCCCGCTCACGATCCGGACAATCCATATAATTATCGCGCATGGTCACATATAGTGTGCGCTGGGCTTTATGCCATAGTTTATTAAAAAAATCGATATTGCACTCAAATTTTCCTGTAAACTCTGTATTATAGCCTGTCTCTCGATATCCCAATTCAAGAATCTTTACATCTTCGGGAAACGTATAATAAACCTTGTGGCCATTCATCCAGGCAAGACATTCGAATTCCTGCAATCCATTACGGGTCACATATTCACAACGGATATTCTCCGGCCCTCCGCCCCGATAGTGATCCGTACGAATATCGATTACCTGTCCTTCCTGGGACAGAATTTTAATATATGGGGTAACCTGGGCATTATAAGGTAGCTCTGCAACGATGGGTTCACCGGTGCTGATTTCGGGCCAGGAGCGATGGTTTTCATAGACCAGCAAGCCGCTATTTTTCCACAAAGGGATGAGCCGGGCAACCAAATTGTTCCATGGTCCAATGGGAGGATACCCCCATTCATATGCATTGCCCCAATGGGAATCATTGAATTCTGGCAACATCCAGCCAATCAGCGCTTTATTCGCGTTATAGTGGATATTGGATTCCGCGAGTCTGTAATTGGGATGAGGAGCCGCGCTTTGACCACAAGCCGGATTTTTGATCACTTTCCAGGATCCATCACTGACAATGGCAAAATCCGGTGTGATGCACTCAAAAAGCATACCTGCCTTGCCACTGTTCTCATGAGAAAATCCATCCTTTCCAAAAAACCACAATAAAAGAGCAATCGTATTGGGCCCCGACTTTAAATGGGGAGCCAGATCCACAATATCATAATAGGTATCACCTG
>CAYNUX010000044.1:0-15662 GCA_964400115.1 uncultured Cytophagia bacterium | reverse complement strand
ATTCAGGATGAAATGCCTCAAATGGAAACCCTGAGTGCTTTTTTACAAAAAGAAACCGAGGTAACCATCGTAGACCAGGATCACTTGCCGTCCCTGCGCGATTATGACGCCATCATTGTGTTTATTCATAAAAAGCTTTTCGAACCCACGGAATTGGCGATAATCGATTACACAAAAGAGGGAGGGCGACTCGTCGTATTGCACCACTCGATCAGCAGCGCCAAGGCTAAAAATACCTATTATTTCGATTTTCTGGGCATACGATTGGATCATCCCGAAACGTCGCGCTATCCCCAAGCACCCAATGACGGCTATGCCTGGACCGATCCTGTGACCGTCAACATGGTCAATCTTAATCCGAATCATTTTATTGTAAATCATAAAATAGAATGGAATGATTCCATCCAGTACCAGAGTTCAGATCAACCCAGTATCATGCGAACCTACCCTTGTTTGCGATTTCCCGAATCCGAGGTTTATCTCAACCACAAATTTACGGATGGCAGGGAAAAGACTGTGTTGTGCGGATTAAAGTTTTATGATACACGCAATCTCACCTGGTATTTTCAGGACCGGGCAGCCTGGATCAAACCTCAGGGCAAAGGGCATATCGTCTATTTTTTGCCAGGCCATACTGCAAAGGATTATGAAAACACAAATATGGCCCAGATGATTTTGAATGCTATTATGTGGAAACGCCGAGTGCTTTAGACGACAATTTCGTTCAACGTGCACTGCCAAAAGGTGATGGTGGGGAGACCAAAGATCTCTGGCATGGGACAGTTCCACAGTCACATGACTAAAAGTTCCAATAATTATCCCAGAACTGTCGCGATCAATATACCCACACAAAGCGTTATAGAATCATTATCTAATCTATTTTACCAAAGACTCTCGTTTTCCTCGTACAGTTTCGCCGGAGGATGGACGGCATAAAGGATACCAGGCAAGATCAACCCATAACAGGAGATTCAATCATGAAAAAGTTTTTCTCTGCTGCTTTACTGGCGGTTATTATGTTATCTTGTAGATCAGAACCGAGTTCTCAGGCTTTGTTTAACGGCGAGGATCTCAGCGGTTGGCATATGGATGTGCCTGTCATGGATAATGATCCGGATGCAAAGGCTCCTTTTATTGTCCGGGATGGCATGCTGGTAAGTCTGGGAGAACCGCGTGGCCATTTGATTACCGATGAGGTGTTTCAGGATTATCGCCTGGAAGTAGAGTACCGATTCAGTGGCGAACCGGGTAACTGCGGTGTTTTGGTTCATGCTTCCACTCCCAGGGCCTTGTATGACATGTTTCCCAAATCGTTGGAAGTACAGATGATGCATGAAAATGCAGGAGATTTTTGGTGCATTGTACAAGATATCACCGTGCCCAACATGGAAGAGCGTCGCGGTCCAAAAAAAGAATGGGGGATCACAAAAGGAAAAAAGCGTCGCATCATGAATTTAACGGACGGTTCTGAAAATCCGGTGGGGGAATGGAATACCATGGTGATCGAGTGTCTTGCTGATGAGATCAAGGTATGGGTCAATGGGGATCTCGTCAATCACGGCTATGATTGCACCACGACCAAAGGTCAGATTGCCTTGCAGGCCGAAGGATCTGCGGTCGAATTTCGCAAGGTGGTTTTGACGCCGATTACAGAGTTGAGTGATAATATAAAGACCCGAGCACAAAAAGTATCATTATGATTATTTTTTGAGGGCTTGGCTCATCATTTCGATCTCTTTGAGAAAAATCTTTTATTAATCATTTGCTGTTGCCAAAGACTTGCTCTATATATGGCCCTTTATAAGTTATCCTGCACGATCATTGTCAGAATAATTGGAGCGAATACGTTTCTGCTATTGAGCTGTAATGCTATCACTACCGGAGGTAAGGATGTCTATTGCTCGAACGCTTTCACTGGTTGCCAGAGGAGTGAAAAACTATACACTCAATCGTCCGTTTTGTATTTCATTTGAAATCACCAAACGCTGCAATGCCCGTTGTCATCACTGTCATTTACACGGTGTTAAAGATGACAAGGTTGCCAGCCCGCAAGAATTTGGTGATATCAGCCGGAGGTTAAATCCAGTCGTGGCTCAGATTTCTGGTGGCGAACCTCTGCTTCGTAAGGATGTGGAAGATATTATTCGAGCTGTGCGACACCCTGGCAGAGCTCCGGTTGTTGTTCTGACTACTAACGGGGTCTTGTTGACCAAAGAAAAGCTCAGCAGCCTGGTAGAGGCAGGAGCCGATAGTATCTCCCTCTCTTTGGATTACCCTGACGAACGTCACGATGCCTTTCGTCAGGTAAAGGGTCTCTTTGCCAAAATATCGAACCTCATGAATGCACTCGATGGTGAGGCCTCCAATGTCATTACCGTGAGTTGTGTCCTGCAGAGCGACAATTTTCAAGATGCGCTCAAAATCGCACAGCTCGCCAGGGAATGGGGCATATGCGCCAACTTTAGTACGTATACCTGGCTGCGAACTCGAAACAAAGAATATATGATCGGAGAAAAACAGTTCCCTGCATTCAAAGAAACCATCGATCAGCTGATCCAATATAAAAAAGAGTTTAACAATATTCGAACTTCAGAATATGTTTTCCGGAATATGATCGAATACTTTGAACGCGGTGAAATGGATAACTGTCGCGCCGCCGAGCGTTTTCTCGTGGTGAATCCGGATGGTACACTCTCGCCCTGTGGGTTGATTATCACAGAATATCAATCCTTAAAAGAGGTACAAGACGAGTTCTGTTCGACCAATACCTGTGGTCTTTGCTATACCAGTATTCGTGCAAATACGGAAAAACCCCTCTCTGTTCTCGTCAAAGATAACCTTCAATCGCGTACATGACAGAACCGCCCCAAAATAGTCTGGTTCAGCCTGTTGTCAAAGATTCATGTTCTGAATCTTTTGATAAACGCTTGCGCCTTAAAAAGCGTATTCAGGCTGCCATGGTGGTCGCAGAGACTTTGTTCGTTTTGGTAATGATGGTCATCTGGTTCTCTTTCAGTTCCCTCCGTCAGAGCCATAATTTATGGATTTTGTATTTTTACAGTATTACTTCACAGTTTTTGATTGCAGTTGTCCCTCATGAACCGGTCTATTTTTATTTTGCGAAATTTTATCCGGCCCTGACGATTACGCTGGTTTCAGTTGCCGGTACGCTTTTGGCGGAATTTTTCAATTATTCATTTTTGCGCTATATCTCGGATTTCAAGCTGTTTAAAAAAGTCTCTTCCAGCCGGATCGTGCAAAAATTGGTCGATCTTTTCAATGTTTCCCCGTTTTCTGCGTTGCTTATTGCAGGAATAACACCGGTACCTTTTTATCCTTTTCGGTTTATGGTGGCTATAACAGCTTATCCATTGTTCAAGTATCTGCTGGCCGTGTTTTTAGCCCGCTCACTTCGGTTCTATATCTTTGCCGAAATCGGTTATGCGTTGCAAATCCCAAATAAAGTACTGTTGATCGGGTTTGCCGTGCTTTTGGTCATTGGACTGATTCCGGCCTTGAATCATATCAAAAACAGACATCTCAGGAGCAACACTCGTCAATGAAAATAGAGATTGCCCTCGATTCAAAAGCCTTTTGCGACAGATTATTTACTGATCTGTATGCCGCATCCCGAACTGCATATATCCAGGTGATGACATTCGAGGGAGATCAGGCCGGGAATGCCCTCGCTAAAGTATTGATCGACTCTGATATTCTCGATCGACGATTGTTGGTTGATCGGTACAGTCGGGTGATAATCAGCGATCGGTTTCTGTTTTCTCCGGCCAACTTTTTTGACCGACTGTTGCAAAAAGAGGCCCGGGCGACATGGGCTCTCTTGCAGAGACTTAAAGAACGGTCGGTGCGGGTAAAATGGACCAATCCCCTGAACCCTTTTTTACTGAGATTCGCTGCACGGAATCACAAAAAAATGATCGTATTGGATGACTCTGTCTCTTATATCGGCGGATTTAATTTTAGCGACCATAATTTTGCCTGGCATGACATGATGTTGCGTATCAAAGATAAGGAGATAGCCCAATGCCTGAAAAACGATTTCATGATGACGTGGGCGGGTCGTAATGCCCTAAAAAAACTAAAGTTTTCGGATCTAGATCTCTATTTTTTTGACGGAAGGAGTAATCATCGGCTCTTTCGGGATGTCTTTGCGCTCGTTGCAAGTGCTGAAAAAGAAATCCATGTTCTCACTCCCTACCTGACAGATCCCTTTTTTTATCCTCTGGCGCTTGCCAGAAAACGTGGGGTCAGAGTACACATTATTGCTCCTGGCGGCAATAATAAACCCCTGGTGACGGAAAATTTAATGTGGCAGGCACGTCAGAGTGATCTTTTCTTGTACTTTTTACCGGGTCGCATGTCTCATTTAAAGGCGATGCTCATCGATGACCGTTATCTTTTGGTCGGCTCTTGTAACTTTGATTATATCAGTTATACGGTTCAGCAGGAGCTCTTGGCAGTGATTAAAAATCGTGACTTTATCAGTGAATTTAAACAAATGATTTTACATAAAAATATGGCCTCGGCAGTCCCCTGGGATGGACGGGCAGATGAAAAAAAACTGGTTCAGGCAAACCGCCAGCTAAAGTTTACCCTTAAACTGGCGGTTTGCCTGGCAAAAAGTTTTAATAACTATTCCTGATCTGCAGGAATTTGAATGGGAGGTGAAAATGCATTTTCTGTTGATTTATGATTTATCCCCTGACTATATGGAAAAGCGGGGCCAATATCGCGACGAACACCTGAGACTGGCCTGGCAGGCTCATAAGCGCGGAGAGCTCGAGCTGGGCGGAGCCCTGGCAGACCCTGCTGACCAGGCTATCCTGTTCTTTACAGGTGATTCGCCGCTTGTCGTTGAGCGCTTTGTCGAAAAAGATCCGTATGTGTATAACGGTCTGGTAAAGCAGTGGCAGATCCGAACCTGGACAACCGTTGTCGGGGAAAAAGCGTCCCATCCGGTTAAACCTGAAAAATAGATCACTCACAGGAGGATCTTGCATTGATATTGGCTAACACTGTAACCCTTATGTGGATTTTCGTCTGGCCGATGCCCATCAGCTGGTCAAAGAGCTTAAAGGTCCGTTCGATTTTGTCTTTAGTGACGCCGACAAGAGTTGGTATGAACAATATTCCCTCGATATTGCCCCCAAGATGGAACCAGGCGGGTGTTTTACCGCGCATAATATCGGCATTCGAGAATTTTTAGAGACTATACGCAATCATCCGGATTTTGAAACCACAATCGAAACGGATCGCTCTACGGGAATCTCTGTCAGTTATAAAAAGCCAAAATGAATTAAAAAATACCCCGGCCCAGGGAGTTTGGGATTGCCGATTGTCGCCATTTTATCAAGACAGCCGCATAGACTGAATATCGTTTGAGGATGAACGGGTGATCTAATAAACATTCAAAAATATTAAATTTAGTGTTGAATTTTTGCTATTTTTTTCTCATTATTTATCATACCTTTAATGTGTTCTTGTGTTTGTAAAGGCCTATCATTACCGGGATCAGAGTTTAACCGAAAAGCAGAAATCGTCTCTTCTCGGAATACTCTTTTCAGGCTTGGCCGGCCTTGCGACCGGATTTTCAATGCTTGGCGCCACGCAGGCATATATTCCCACCCTCTTTTTTGCAGGCCCGGGATGGGGTGCCTCTCTGGTTGATTTTAGAAAAAGCGCTTTGGATCGTTGCGAGCATAAATGACTCAAAACATCCGGATACCATTGATGCAATAATAAATAGGAGGAAGAATGTTTAAACGATTCGGGTTTTGCATATCCATGTTTCTGGGATGCCTGTTCATTGGCTGGGCATGTGAGCAACCAGCAGATCAGCTCGTTGCTCCGGAGGTCGATCCCTTGCGCGATTATGCAGCTGAGAGCAAGTCTGAATATCGCTATGAGCACTATAAGACGATTGACGGAGCAGGGTATACAACCCATATTCTAAAAATGATCTCCGGTAACTGGTTGACCACTGACGAGGTCGAGAATCCTGAATGGTGGCATTGGGTCAAACTGGTTGTGCCCGAAACAGTTACCAGTTCGACATCGTTGTTATTTATTGGTGGAGGCAAACGAGAAAATAAAGAACCGGATGATGCGGATAACCATATCCGGGAATTGGCCACTCGTACCCAGACTATTGTGATTCAACTCCATAACGTGCCCAATCAACCTGTCTTTTTCAAAGGGGATGAGGAACAAAGGGGGCGTTTCGAGGATGATCTCATTGCATATGGCTGGCGACAATTCCTCGAAAAAGGCGGCGATCAGGAGGGTGTCGAATGGCTGGCCCGTCTGCCCATGACCCGTGCAGCCATAAGAGCCATGGATGCCGCGACCAGCTATGCCTCAGAGGCCCTGAATCAAACATTGGAAAATTTTGTCGTGGCCGGGGCGTCCAAAAGAGGATGGACCACCTGGACCACTGCAGTGGCAGATGATAGAGTCATTGCTATTGCACCTATCGTCATCGATCTTCTCAATATTGTGCCTTCATTTCAGCACCATTGGCAAGCCTATGGCGAATGGTCGCCGGCCGTGGAAGATTATGTCCGAGAAGGGGTCATGGAATGGATGGGGTCGGACGAGTTTTCCAGTCTGTTGGCGGCCGTGGAACCCTATTCCTATTTAGATCGATTGACCATGCCAAAGATGCTGATCAATGCCGCAGGCGACGAGTTCTTTTTGCCCGATTCCTGGCAGTTTTACTGGGATGATCTCCAGGGAGAGCATCATATCAGATACGTGCCCAATACCGGTCATTCGCTCGATGAAACCGATGCTATCCAGACGCTGCTGGCTTTTTATCAGAGTATCGTTTTGAATATCCCGCGACCTGACTTTCAGTGGCAAGTCGTCGATGATGAAATACGCATCCAGACCGCACCCGATTCGCCTCCCAAGCAAGTGCACCTGTGGCAGGCATTGAACGAGCAAGCCCGTGATTTTCGTATCTATGTCGCCGGTGATGCATGGACCTCGACCTCTGTTCCCCTTGCCGAGGACGGAATCTATCGCCTCAGCGTCGACCCCCCTGAAAATGGCTGGAGAGGTTTTTTTGGCGAATTGACATTTGACGGACCCAATAACGTTCCCTTTAAAATGACAACCGGTATTGTCGTGGTGCCCAATACCTATCCCTTTCCCACCTTTTCGCCCCAGGTGCCAAAAGGTACAGGCCGTGAATAAACTAGAGTTAGCACAGGACGATGATAGCTCCGGGATTTTTGACCGGACTATCATCATCTTATTTATATATTCATGGCGCGTGATTCGGGCGGGGGGAAGATATTGGCCATTTTTAATGTTTAAAAAGCCGATAACGTTAAACTCTTGTAAAGGTTGACATGAAAAACCTTTATATTTATCCCCATCCCGATGACGAGTCCTTTGGGCCGGTTTCAGCGTGCTCTGGATTGCTATGAGACCTTTCAGGAAACCATCGATAAATCCAGAGTCAGGGATATGATGACGACGGAAGCCGTGTTTGAAATTTATCAGGAACAGCACGACCCGCCGTTGACGGATTTATGTCAGGGTTTGACCGAATAGAGGGCCACAAGGCCAACTCGGTTAAAAAAGCCATCTCTGGAATCCTGCATCCAATGGCCTGAAACATGTTTGATCCTTTAGAAAAACTCTTTAATAATATGATAAACTTTTGTATTTTCTGCCCATATAATAAACTTACTGAATTTTAAATCTGTGGATGATGGTATGAAAAAATCATGGGTTTGGTTATTGTTCCTGCTTTATGTTCTCACCGGATTATACAGCCCGGCAAGTGCAAATCAAGAAAAGTCTCGCTGGTTTACGGATGCGCGCTTTGGCATGTTTATACATTTTGGCTTGTATAGTATTCCGGCTGGTGTTTGGGACGGTGAAATCATGGGCCGAAATATGTATGCCGAATGGATTCAAAAACAAGGCAATTGGCCTCACGGTTTGACCGACCAAGAGTATCAATCTCTTGCAGAACAATTCAATCCGGTCGAATTCAATGCCAAAGAGTGGGTCTGGGAAGCCAAGAACGCCGGTATGAAATATATCGTCATCACCGCCAAACATCACGACGGTTTTGCCTTGTGGCCGAGCAAGGTATCTCCCTTCAATGTTGTTGATTCCACACCCTTTAAACGGGATATTCTGGGCGAATTGGCCGAGGCTTGTGAACAATATGATATAAAGCTCGGTTTTTATTATTCTCATTGGCAAGATTGGAAACATCCCGGTGGCGCCAGACCCCCTATCGATGAATTTCACAGTGTTCCTCCTCCCAAACAGGTCTCTGATGAAGAATTTGAACGCTATTGGCAGGAAAAATGCCTCCCCCAGGTCAAAGAGCTGATTCAAAATTATTATCCGGCCCTCATGTGGTTCGATACCTGGGGAAAACCGGAACTCATTACCGATGAGCGTCTCGATGAACTCATCGATCTGGTGCGGTCTCTGGATCCCGATTGTCTCATCAATAGCCGTATCCTGATGAAACACCCTGATATCGCCAGCAAGGTGGACTTTATATCGATGGGGGATAACCATTTTCCAAAGAATACTATCTCTATGCCCTGGGAGACGTCAGGGACCATGAACCGCTCCTGGGGATATCATCAGTGGGATTATCATTGGGAACCGACCGGCGAATTGCTGAAAAAGCTGGTGGGAAATGTTTCGCGAAATGGAAATTTTCAGCTCAACATCGGTCCCAAAGGGAATGGCGAATTTCCGTTGGCCAGCATACGCCGGCTGGGGGAAATCGGCGCCTGGATGGCTGTGAATGGAGAAGCGATTTATGCCTCTTTCCCCAATCCCATCGCTGATCAGGATTGGGGATATATTACCAGCCGGCCCATGAATGATCATTTGACCAGACTCTACCTGCATATTGAAAAATGGCCTGAGAATGGAGAGATTCGGGTTAACGGTGTCAGATTATTGCCCGAGCAGGTGTTTGTACTCGAGAGTCAGCAATCCCTGCTTTTTGCTCCTCACCATGGTTCTGTGACGATTACCTTACCACATTCCCCCATAGATCCAAAGCTTACGGTGGTGGTCATGGATGTGGACCGGCAGGGTATTGAATAGCCGAGCAGGAGGAGGCTTGCATAATGAATACATAATTGTACGAATATTGCAGAGGACAGGGTCATGAATAAAGTCATTGCTGAAAATGTACAACAGCTTTTCAAACAAGAGGGCGCTGAAATCGGACCGACAGAATACGTCGAGATCACCCAGGAGCAAATCAATACCTTTGCCAGGGCCACCGGTGATTTTCAATGGATACATGTGGATGAGGAAAGAGCGAAAAGGGAATCGCCATTCAAAAAACCTGTTGCTCATGGATATCTCACGGTTTCCATGATTCCAACATTGCTTTTTAAAATTCTCGACGTGCGTAATTCCCAAATGACCGTCAATTATGGAATCGAAAAGTTGCGGTTTGGTGAACCTGTGTTGGTCAATGATCGAATCCGGCTGAAGGCTAATCTTGCGTCTGTCAAACAACTCCGAAAGATCACAAGAGTGGTTGTGGAAGGAAAAATAGAGATCGAAAATAAGAATAAACCCGCTGTTGAGGGCTCTGTGGTTTTGCTCTATTATTTTTGATTTCCGATGGAATAGCGTCATTGTGCGTCTCGGCCTGGATCAACACGAAAAATGGATCAGCGATTCGGAATACAATCATTTTCCGGGTCTGGTAGGTAAGGCCATACGATAGAGCAGGCCCCAAAAGCCCTTATCGTGGTCCTCTCCTTGCAATCAGAGATAGCGATATCAATATTAATGCATCAATCCAAACTGTTTTTCAGCTCTTTGACTTTTTCATTGTTTGGATTGATTTTTATTGCCATCATCAAGCGCTCTTTCGCTGTCTCTCTTTTGCCTTCCTTTAAAAGTACTTCTGCCATCCCTGTATGCGCCTCTAAAGATTGCGCATTGATCTCCTCTCACAGACGATATCGTGAAAGGAGATCATATTACGCTCCTTACGATGAAGAAATTTTTCCGGTAGGTTTTGATGAAATCCTGGGTATAAGCAACCCGAAAAAAAAGTTCGAGCTTTTTCCCTTATTTTATAAGAACCATTTTTTGAATTTCACGATGTGTGTCGGTCCAAAGTTGATAGAAATAGATTCCGCTCGGCATAGCCGTAGCGTTCCATATCACTCGATGAGTACCGGCGTCAAGAATCTCGTCTAAAAGCATTGTAACCAGCCTGCCCTGTGCATCGATAATTCGCAAGCATACCCTTTCATTTTGGCATTGAAATTCTATGGTCGTTTCGGGATTGAACGGGTTGGGATAGTTGCCTACTAACATCGTCTTATCAGGGAGTTCTGCGCTGTTTGTTTTCGACTCGACCGATGTAGCGGGCTGTAAAAACACGGTCCATTCAACCTGGTCCATAAATTCTCCATCCGAGAGTTGAGCGAGTATACGATTTGTGTCGGGTTTTTCTTCGGTCGCCTGGAACAGGAATGTATGCCCATTGGCACTATATTCATTGTTTATCCACCATTCGGTAGAGAGAACATCACCATCCGGATCACTGCCTGAAATGGTGAATTGCATATTTTGTCCGTGTGATAAAACGAGAGATGATTCGGCCGGAGCAAAAAACGTAATGCTCGGTGCTCTGTTGTTCACATCAGGAAGGGCTGTGGCCTGGAAAAACTCGCTCTTAATTGTGTCGACCAGAGCCATGAAATAATATATCCCGCTTGAATCGCCCAGTGCGACCTGACACGCTGCAGAGCCACCGCTGTCGGTTGTCACCCATTGAGGCGAGAGGATTTTTCCTCCATTCAGGGCCATAAAGACAACCGTTTGATCAGGGGTGGGGTTTTTATATAGGTCGATGACTTTGATACGTAATGAATCCGGTAAAGTGGCACCGATCTTTGCTGTCTGATTATTGCCTGTGACGATGTGCAAGCTTTTGGGTGAATCTGGCAAGGCAGTCAATGTAAATTTTATTTCTGATCCGGATATTCCAGGATGAAAAACAGTCACCTCATGAAACCCTGCTTTTGTTCCCAGAGTAAAATCGACAGCTGCCAAACCGTCAGCATCGGAGAATGCTGTTGTCTCTTTTTGGCCTGCAAATGATCCTCCGCTGCTTTGGCTTCTAAAAATGACAGGGCTGGATGCAACGGCGTTATTCATATTATCCAGAACTTTTACGACCAGCGGTAAAGCCAGTTTTTGACCCACAATGCCCTGTTGTTCATTCCCTGATACTGCAATGATTTGATCAGGAGGTTGAGTCAATCCTGTGAAATCAACTTGTTCGGGAGGCAAAGTTTTCTCGATTCCCTTGACAAGAGCGGTAATTGTTTTTGTCTCTGGCTTTGTACTGGCGAGGAATGCAATGATTTGTCCCTCTGGATCGGTTATTGTGTCAGGAATAACCCATGTGTTTTCCGTTCCGGAAGAGGTTAGGTGCACAGTAACTCCGCGCCCCATAGAAGCACCGTTGCTGTTTCTGAGGGTGAGGGTGATTTTTGATGATGTCGTCCCGTCGGCGGGGACAGGCGTCGAGGCTTCTAGCGTCGATTTCTGGATATCGATATCCAGTCCTTCAAAAGCCCAGGTTATCGGTGATAACTCTAGTGGCACACCATCGACATTGCTGGATGCCTGGAGGACCTGATCCGGTCCCAAGTAAGGGCCAATTGTCCAGTGCACCTGAGCACAGCCAGAATTATCTGTGCTTACGGTTGTCATAGTCTGTCCCTGAATGGTACCCCCTCCGGATAACACCTTAAAGGAGACCGGATGATCGCTGATCGCATTGCCAAACTCATCCGTAATTTTGACTCCAAAGGGTTCAGAAAAGGTTTGGCCAGGGCCAACGAGTCCTTGTCCGGCGCCCTTATTTTGCGATAGGGTAGAGGGCTTTGCGGGCAGAGCAGTTGCATTAAAGATCACAAAAGAATCTGGTGTGTCTGCGAGAAAGGCCTGTACCTCATAATCTTCTGCCCGTGTACCGAGTTGAAAGGACGCAATGGCCATGCCATTGAGGTCAGATTGCACGGTGATTTTATTTTGGCCGTTGAATGAACCGCTGCCTTGGGCAGTTTGAAAGACTACCGGCGCTGCAGAGATGGCTTGGTTCATGGAATTTATCACTCTGACGGTCAGGGGAGAGCCCAGTTCTTTGCCTACGGTGCCTTGCTGATGATTGCCTGAAACCCTCTCGATGCGGTTTGATTGCAGAACGGGTTCAATAAACCGGACGTCAGATTTTAAAAAGGTGATGTCGAGCCCTTTAATTGTGGCAGTAATGGTTTTCATCTCAGCCGTTGTGCTGGCGAGAAATGCTGTGATTTTTCCCTGCTCATTGGTCAGCGTATCAGGGACAGTCCAGATATTGCCCGTGCCGGAAGAAGTAAAATGCACGGTAACACCGGCTCTGACGGGTTGACCCTCGTTATCATATAGGGTGAGGGTTATTTGTGATGGACTCTTTCCGTCAGCAGGAACCGGAAAAGTAGCAACGAGTGTTGACTTTTCTGTATCGATGGACAGACCTTTATAGCTCCATTGTATGGGGGACGATTGCAAAGGAGTCCCTCCGGTTTCGCTGGTTGCCTGCAGTGTTTGATCGGGTCCCAAATAGGGCCCGACAGTCCAAAAGACCTGTGCCTGACCCCGTGAATCGCTATTGACGTTGACCTCGGTCAGGTTTTGAACAGAGCCACCTCCGGCAAGGACTTTAAAGGTGACCGGATGATTTTGCACGGGATTACCATATGTATCTACCACTTTGACGCCAAAAGGGGCTGCAAAAGTTTGGCCTGGTGCGACGAGTTCTTGTCCCTCACCTTGATCCCGCAAGAGTTCTGATGGTGTGTCTGCCAATGCTGTTGCTGTTATGGCCTGGTTGAGATTGTCAGAAGTGACGTTTAGTGTTTGCTGACCGGCTTGTACGCCCAGTGTCCAACTCACACGGGCAAATCCTTGTACATCGGTAAGAACATTTAACTGTGTTTCACCTTGCAAAGAGCCTGTCTGGTCGGTCAGGCTAAACAATACATTTTGATTTGCAAGAGGTTGACCATCGGACAGGGTTTGGATCACGATTTCCTGAGGCAAAGACTGGCCAACAGTTGCTGTTTGATGGTTGCCGCTCCGGATCTCCAGGGCGGTGAGAACCGGGTTGACATAGGCCGTAAAGGAAACCCTGGCATGGGGAGAGTCCGGTAATGTCGCATCTACCTCTATCGTTCCCTGGACATTGCCTGTGGTGAGTTGAACCTGAGCAATGCCCGAATCATCCGAATAGACGAGTGAATCACTCAGAGTCGCTCCCTCTCCTGTGATGTTAAAGTGCACGGCAACACCAGGTGCGTTCACCCCTGTTGCATCTGTCACTCGGACAGACAGTGGCTCACTTAACAAAGAATTAAAATTGCCTGACTGATTATTCCCTGCATCATAATGCAATTCATATTCCGGCTCTGCTGTTTGTTCTATTGTGTAAAACTCGTTGGCATCCATTTGTGTTTGCGTCTGACGATTGCCATCCGGCCACTCTATTTCAATGTCGACTTTGTCATGTTCGCCAAGGCCAAAATGCAAAACTGAAGCGTTGTTGGCAAGATATCCATTCTGACTGAGAACTTGCTGATGGCCGATGAGATGCTCCTGATTGCCAAGAAATCCTGCCTGATAGAGTTTTATTTTTGCTCCGATTGCTCCCTCTTGACCGTTTTCGCTTCTCAGTGCTATTTGAACCCAATGTTGATTGTCCTGCATACTGTTGTTTTCGAGATAGACGTTTTCAAAACTGTTGGTGGTGATATAGAGATCCTGGTCGCCGTCACGGTCAAAATCATTGGCCAATACAGTGCGTGTATTCGCGACAATCCCGGTTCCGCAATCGTCTATTGGCGTAAATTGACCATTTCCTTCTCCCAAATAGAGCATTGCCTTGGAAACCCCAAATATTTCCCAGGCCCGCCATCCATAGTATCGATCGAATTCATTGTTCTGCAGACAATAAATATCCGGATAGCCATCATTGTTTGCATCGAATACACTTACACCATATCCATTCATGAGGAGAGGAGTGGTGGCATTAAATGGGCTGAATTGTCCGGATCCATCATTTTCAAAAATAACGAGTTCCAGAATTTCTTCGGTATAGTCTTGATGTTTGGATGCCAATAGCAGATCCATGTCACCATCGAGTTCAATGTCTGCAAAGGTTGCACTGGTGGTATAGTGGTCGAAATCGATGTGGTGGCGTTGAGCTTGTTCGGTAAAATAACCTTGACCATCATTGATAAATAGTTCGTTTCGAGCATCCGGATGATTGACATAAACATCCATGTCACCATCATTATCGATATCCAGAGCGGTTGCTGTTGGTTTTACAGACCCGGAAGAGGAAATTAAAGTGCCAGTTATTCCGCGTGAGGTGGCTTGAAAATACCCCTGCCCATCATTCAGATATAAAGCGTTTTCATCACCATCGACAATGACCAAAAGATCCAGATCGCCATCATTTTCCAGATCAAAAAATAGCGATGCAGTGGATAATTGCGGTTCAAGCACCAGACCACGCAACCCTGATTGTTCGGAAAAATTTCCCAAACCGTCATTTATATAGAGCTGATCAGCTGAACCATAATTACATACATAAAGATCCATATCGCCGTCATTGTCGATATCCGCAAATGAGGCACTATAGGCATTACAATCCGTGTCAATCCCGCGTAGAGAGGATTCATCTCGAAATGAATGATCCGGTTGCTGGATGTAGAGAATTGCCGAAAGGCATTGGTCTTCAAAAGTGTTGGTTACAAACAGGTCATCCAGTCCATCCCCATTGACATCAGCCGTGGCCAGGGCATTTCCACCGAATTGTTCATCAAGGCCTTTGACATTTTTTGAAAATGTTCTATCATCGAAAATGACCTGGGGTTCTGCTGTGTAAATTTTAAGGTCGGAATAGATCGGTCCCTCAACTCCATAATAAAAGTCATCGCCACTGATGGAAATATATTGAAAACGGCGCACAGAACCACTGAAAAAGTGTTCTCTGACCAGTTCTCCATCGAGAAAAAGCCAAAATGATTCCTGATTCCAGACCAACTTGAATTGATAGGTGCGGTTCCGATCCCATTCTTTGTCCAGGAGAACAGTACGTAGCCTCTCTCTTGACTTTGGGCCTTCAAACCCCGTATCATATTCCAGGCCAGCCTGGGTTGCAGAGGTCACAAAGTTTGTTCCGATGCGCAGAAAGGCAAAAGCGCTATGGCTGTCATCTGCAAACAGGCTCAGCTGGGTATGTGGTTCGGAGGATAACCCAAAAAAGGTTTGTTTGCCGCGTACGGCTTGCTTGACAGGATCAAAGTTGGTTATGGAAAACTCGACCGTTCCGGTCGCGGGAAGTCGATTTTTTAATTGTAGCGTCAATTTGCTGTGTCTGCCAGCCTCCCAGCCATCGCTCCTGAAGCTTCCCTCGATATTTTGCATGGTCATAAACTCGTCCGAGTTCCCACTTTTCAATGAATTTTCATATAAAAGACGAGTGTGTTCCGGACTTGCGCCCTGGAGGTTTAATGAAAATATTAATCCTATAAAAATTAAAAGGCGAAATCTTTCAAGCACCATTCTTTGTC
>CAYNUX010000043.1:0-15950 GCA_964400115.1 uncultured Cytophagia bacterium | reverse complement strand
GTCTTTCAAAAGGGGAGGTTCAGGGATTGGTTGTTTTGCTTCCCGACACAAGCGAGCATCCCTATAACCGGGGTCTTCCCTCATGGAATGGCCTTGCAGTGAAAAGCGGCAGTGGATTTAAAATTCAAATGAGGTTCCCTACAGCAACCGGCTGGTCGCCCTGGCTCACGGCCGGATTTTGGAAAGATCACAACTGGAGTTCATACGGCCCGACAGAGTACAGTGGTGGTGAAATCGATTATGATTATGTAAAGTTGAAAACCTATCAGCAACGCTGGCAGTTTCGAATTCTTTTAAAACGAAGATCTGCGGCAGATCCCTCTCCGTCTTTGCACAAACTGGGCTTTTTCATCAGCGACTCGAGGACGACAGCTAATATCGATTATCAGTCTATTCTTCGCGACCGGCCAAAAGAGATTTTTGTCGATGCTGATTTTTATTACCAGTACGATCTGGATTCTGAAACCGGCCATCGTATCTGTTCGCCTACAACAGTGTCGATGATTTTGTCCGCATTTGGGCTAGACGTCGATCCCGTGGCATTTAGCAAGCAGGCATATGACCCTTATTATCGAATTTTCGGTGTTTGGCCTCGTAATGTTCAAGCTGCCTCTGTGCAGGGCCTGGACGGTGCTGTGACCCGGTATCGGTCATGGAGCGAGGCAAGAAACGTGTTGGCCAACGGTGGTTGTATTGCCATGTCTGTGGGCAAGCCGCTCTATACCGGCCATCTGATGATGCTGGCCGGATTCACGGCAGAAGGCAATCCTATTGTCCATGACCCGGCCAAATCACGGGGCTATGCGCTCGTATATAATAAATCCGATTTGTCCCGCTCCTGGTTTGACAAGGGTGGCATTGCCTATACGTTTTATCCGGAAAAGCAACCGACCTTTGTGGAAAATGAAATTGGCCGCGACCTTGGCGCACATCCGGTTGAATTTCAGCTTTATCAAAACTATCCCAATCCCTTTAATCACACCACCCGCATTGCTTTTGAGGTGCCCCGTACCAGGCACGTCAATATTTCCGTTTATACTCTTAATGGCCAGCAAGTGGCGGTTCTCTATGATGCGATAGCTGATCCCGGGCTGAAAGAGATACACTGGGATGCCAGCACTCTTGCCAGTGGCACCTATTTAGTTCGAATGGCCGCCGGGAACCGAACCAGGATGCTCAAAGCGCTTTATATCAAATAGCGGGCATCTCCCAATTATTTTGCCAGCGGCAGCTCAAAAAGCTGTTTTATTTTTCTGCTAAAATTGTATATTATAGTCTGTTATTGATTGCTCTTGTCTCAATGGACCCTGATTTTTCAAGTTTGAATTAATTGTCACCTTGTTAGACTCAAAGATAGAAAGGATGATTTTATGAACATTGAATTCAAAAAAGATTGCAGGTATTCTTTGCTCGTACCCACCAGTATGGGGCTGCGCATGACTCCCTCGAGTGGCCAACCCGTACACAGCAGCAGCAATTTTTTCGTGCATGCCACCAGTGCCGAAACCAATGTTGCCAGTGTTTCCTCATTTTTAGGATTACCGGTCAAGGTCCTTACTGCTTTTGTCAAAGCAAGTCCGGTAGCGCGGCTGATAAAAGATAATCTTCGCAGTCGTCATATGGATTTCGAGGGCCCAGAAGTGGAACAGGGCAATCCCTGGGGCTATCGTCATCAGATCAATATCGCGGACAGCGGTTATGGCACGCGTGGACCCCGTGTCTGGAATGATCGTGCAGGCGAAGTGGGACGCACACTCAATGTCAAAGATTTCGATCTGGGCCGCATTTTCAATCAGGAAGGCGTACAGGTCATGCACGTATCCGGCCTTATCGCAGCGTTGTCGCCGGATACCGGACAGTTTTGTCTCGAACTCGCCCGCGCAGCCAAAAAATATGGCACCCGTATTTCGTTTGATCTCAATTACCGGGCTTCATTTTGGAAGGATCGTGAAAACGAACTGGCCGATATTTTTGCTGAAATTGCGGGTGTCTCTGATATTCTCGTGGGTAATGAAGAGGATTTTCAACTCTGCCTGGGCATCGAAGGGCCTGAAGCCGGCGGCAAGGGGTTGGGTGACAAAATCGATAGCTTTAAGGGTATGATCAATAATGTCAAAAAAGCCTACCCCAATGCCTCTGTTTTTGCGACGACTCTTCGTGAGGTGGTGAGTACCAATATGCATATGTGGGGTGCAATTATGTCAGAAGGAGACAATTGGCATATCGTTCAACCGCGTGAAATCGTGGTACTGGACCGTATTGGTGGCGGAGATGGGTTTGTTGGCGGTATGCTCTATGCGATTCTGCGCGGCTGGGATCCTGAAAAATGGATTCAGTTTGGTTGGGCGTGCGGTGCGCTGGCTACGACTCAACTCACCGATTATGGACAACCCGCAGATGAAGATCAGGTCTGGAGTATCTGGGAAGGAAATGCCAGAGTTAAACGTTGAGTAAAGAGTTGACATACTTCACGTAAATACGCATAAACGCAAAGGATAAATGCGATCCTGGATTTTTTCTTGACGACGTGCGGATTTGCGTGATTTTTTTTTGTCGATCATGATCTGATTTCCTATTTAAACAGGATTAAACGATGCGAAAATTTATTCGCAATGCAGCGTTTCGGTTTGCAAGACGCGATTTGCTGGAATTTCTCGATCAACACGAAGAAGAACTGCTGGAAATTTTTCGTGAAGAAATGCATAAATTCGATCAAAGATTACCCGAGGAAAAAGCGCTTATCGATATCAATATGGTGGGACTGGGTGATGAAATGATGCGGGCAGTCCTTTCTACGTTTAAGCGGTTCCTGGGCGGGGAACCGGAAGATGAGTCCAAAACCCCGGATGCCCTTCCGGCTGCATCGGATGGTGAAAATGAGTGAATGGTTTGCGTCCCTTAAAGGGGGCCAAATGGTGGCTGATCTCCTAACCTGGGTACATCAGAACGAAACACTTTTATGGATATTGGGCGTCGGTTCTACGGTTACCTTTGTAGGGTCTCTGCTTGCCGCCCCGTGGTTCATTACCCGGATTCCGGCGGACTATTTTACCCGCAGAGGCCAACGCCGCATTCGCGGTCTTGATCTTCCACCCCTGCTTTACGGTGTTTTGATGGTCCTGAAAAACGTCCTTGGTTTTATCTTTGTGATCGCCGGTATCCTGATGCTGGTACTGCCGGGACAAGGCATACTTACCATCCTGGCAGGCATCATTCTCTTGAATTTCCCCGGTAAATATCGCCTCGAGTGCTGGATTGTCAAACACAAACCTGTGTACCGTACGATTAACTGGTTTCGCCGGCGAAGAGGCAAAAAACCTTTGATCTTGAAAGAACTTTTGCCGAAAAATAAAATATCCCGATCCGACCCCAACTCGAAATAACCTACAGACGCTCAAAAGCGCTTGCAAAACCAAAGAGAGTAGAAACATGGCCAGGTCAAGATTTATCCTGCTTTTGATTCTTTGTTCGATTTCTTTTGCCTTTTCTCAGGTCAAGGTGGTGACAAACAACACCCCGCAAGCCATCGTTGTCATTGCTGACAATCCGTCTGCGACGGCTAAATTTGCCGCCAAAGAGTTGGTCGAACACATTTCTCTCGCGACCGGGATCACGCTCCGGATCGTTTCGGAATCGAATCTGCAAGAGGATCCTTTTACACGTCTCTATATAGGTGAGACAAAAGCTGCTGCCAAACAGGGTGTCGATATCAAAAGATTACCGCGTGAAACGTTTGTCATGCGTTCTGTGGGCAATGATCTTTTTATCGTGGGCCATGAAAGTGAGGCGGATCCGATAGATCCGGGTAACCCCAATATCGGTACTCTGTTTGGAGTCTATGAGTTTCTGGAAAATTATGTCGGTGTGAGATGGTTATGGCCGGGCAATCTGGGTACATTTGTACCCCGGGTACAAACCATCGAGATTCCGGCTGTTAACCAGATCGAAAAACCCGCCTTGCATTTTCGTTATATGAGAAATCATGGGCATTCAATAAAAGAGAATAGTCTTAATGCCCGTCTTGGATTTTCACCTCACGTTGCTCAACAGTATCATGAGGCTTTGGAATTGTTATATCGACGGCACCGAATGGGGGGATTGGATGCCATGCCTCCTACAGGGCATAATAAAATTGACTGGCAAAAGTATGGTGAGACACATCCTGAATGGTTTGCCTTGACGAGCGATGGCCAGCGCGGAAATCCAACGCCAGGCGAGGAGGATCCCCAGGTCTCTTTGTGTGTGACGAATGAGGAACTGCAAGACTTTATCGTTGACCAGTGGGATGGTAAAAGCACTCTCGTCGTAGGACCGGAAGATTCTCCCGGACGCTGTCTCTGTAAGGACTGCCGGGCATGGGATGCTCCCCAGCCCGAAACTCTTCCCTGGTTCGCTAAACTCATGTATACCGATGACGACAATGATGTTTTTTACGGGCAGACCTCTGACCGCTATGCCCGCTTTTGGAAAATTATTCATGAAAAGGCCTCAAAGCGCAATCCAGATGTACTGGTTTCGGTGTCTTTTCTCTATGAGAACGAATTTACTGCTCCAGTCAACGATATTCGATTGGGAAAGGATTTCTTTGGTGAATTTGTACAATGGCGCGATCCACATCTTCGGTATTTTCCCATGCCCGATGCTGCGTTCGAGTGGATCCAGGAACAATGGCTGGGCTGGAAACGAACTGGCATCAGGATGGCCTATAGACCCAACTATTTACATGACGGCTATGTTATGCCCCATTTTGAAACCCGTCAGTCGGGAAAGTTTTTCAAATTTGCCTATGAACAGGGCATGGAAGGAACCGACTTTGATATGAACACCGGACAGTGGGCCGTACAGGGGTTGCGGCTCTATATGCATCTGCGTTTGCATAGCGATCCAGAGCTGGAGATTGAAACCATTCGGCAAGAGTATTTTCAAGCCTTTGGTCCGGCAGCGAAAAGCGTGGAGCAATATTTCGATTATTGGGAAAAATATGCTGTAGAGAATACCCTGAATTTTATTCAGAATATGGAAGTGCGGCGATATGCGAAATACCCTCTTGAAGTGCATACGGCCTTTCCTAAGGAGGTATTTGTCCCTGCCACTGTCATGTTGCAGCATGCATTAAAAGAGGCACAGTCCAGTCCGCGTCAGGAATTTGCAGAACGTGTGAAATTCCTGCAAGTGGGCTTGCAGCATGCCCTTTTGACCATAGACCTGGCGACCCTCTATGATGGAAATCGAGAGGTACCCAAAGACCGTTTGGATGATTCCAAAGAGGCGCTGCGAACATTGGTACAATTTCGCAAAGATCACGAGCATCTCTTTTTCTCGGATCTTTATCACGTGACCAGCTATTGGGAAGGCAGATGTTGGGATATGGATTATTTTGACGGACCGTGAATAATCACGAGACCAGAATAGCTCAAAGATCTGCAGTACGTGTCTTTCATTTTTTTGGGGGTCGAGCTATTATTGTAATGTGAGTTTTTGAATAAAATTTGAATACTGGATACTACACTGCCCAATCTATGGAGTCATTTTATGAATTCGCCATTAAAGCCGGTGACAATATGCCTCGCCATATTCTTATTATCTGTCTTGCAGCTATATGCCATCGAGCATCCCCACATAATTGTCCGCAAATCGAATTATGATTCTTTGCAAGCCAAAGCCAGGTACTTTCCCTGGTCTTCACTCAAGACCAAAGCCAAAGACATTGCGGCTAATTTGGAAACGACAGGTAACGAGTCACTAGGAAAACTCTGTACGCGTGTTCATGATATGGCCAGTTCCATGGCATTGACATATATTCTGGACCCGGAATCTCGGCCGATGATTGTGACCAAGACGGAGACACAATTATTGCAAGCGATCGATAAAATTCGCAAGCTCAAAGGCGATGAAACCGATCATGGACATAATGTGGCCCCTGCTCATGCCGTTTTTATGATGTATTTGTTGCTGGATATACTTTATGATGATCTCGACTTTGTTTCGCGTTATCTCATGGAAGCTGATTGTGATGCTATTGCAACGGGACATACATCCTCTTGGTTTTCCAGTGCATATTCCATCAAAGGCATGCAGGCGCTTTATCATCAAGGCCAAAGTCAGCAATTCGAATATTTTAAAGATCTATATAAAAACTATATTTTAAATTTGACCACTGAGGATGGAGTCTATACCACGGGTCCGGGATATACCAAGAGTCGCCTGTTTATGGACAACCGCATGCAAAAAAAGATTTTTATGGATATTTGCGAGTATCAAGGTTATCATGAATTTTATTCTCATCCCCGGTTGCAACGCCTGATGGAATGGGTCATGGGATATACCATGACCCCGTTTAACCGCTCTTTTACCTTTGGCGATACTCCTCCGACAAAAGATTTGAATGAATGGTCTGTTGCTGCCTTGCGTGCCAAACGATTTACACGTCGAGCTCAGGCGTTTGCTTCATACCAACTGGGACCGCTCACGGAGCAAGCCACGACCGGAGGACTGTTGCATTTTTTACTCTGTGACAGCCTGCCTGTTGCTCCGGAACGGCCAAAGAGCAACGCCTTTCCCAATGGCGGAGCTTGGCTTTTTGAGAGTTCGGATTCTGATCGGGCACTTGCCGGAGCGTTGTGGAATTCAGATACTGAAAACAAGAGTCACAACCATTTTGATGTCAATGCCATTCATATTGCTGCATATGGGGAGCATGTATTACGTAACTCTGGTTATAGTGGTTCAGGGAATCCGGATCCCGAGAGATGGAATTGGCTGCATCGGACTGCTGAATCATCCAATACCTTGATGCTCGGTCACAAGAATCACCAGTCCTGGAAAGGCGGGGGAGTGCGTGAGGCGCTATTTGATGACGTTATGGATTATGCCTGCGGGAACTCTGGTAATGCCCTGGTTCTTGCGACTCATCAGCGCAATTTTATTTTTGTTAAACCCCGGTCAGACATTGTACCCGGTTATTTTGTCACCATAGACGAGCTACAAGCCGGATTTATCTGGGCTGAAAATGATCATGTGAGTCTTGCCTGGCATCCCAATTCGCGGTCTATGCCGCAGGTCAGTTCCAAAGATGCCGAATATCGTTGGCCTATCCAGGGGTGTAACTATAGCGGTCATCCGGTCGGTGTTTCCCTGTTTTTGGCCACTCCCTATAAAGAATTGGATGTGAGAACCGGTTATCTCGGATCGTATAGTGATTGCAGCAGATTTGATGCCCCTTTTATTTATGCAACCTATGAACTTGAAAACCGACAGGCATCCATCGTGACCGGAATCTTTCCCTATGATGATATGCATCCAATGCCTTTGGCCCGGCGTTTTTCGCTCGAAAATGGTCAGGGAATGATCATCGAACATGGACAGGGAGTTAAAGATGTGGTACTGAGTACCCCCTTTGAGGCAAGATTGCAATATCATTCAATAGATGCACAGGGTCTTGCGGTATTATGGCGTCAATCAGACCAGGGTGTGGATTGGTTTTTTCTTCGTCAAGGAACATCCTTTCGCTATGATGATTCTCAAAAAGGGATCAAGGCTGAAAACACATTGACGTTGATTTCAAGAGGATTACAAGGACAAATACTTACTCTGTCAAATATCATTACCTTTTACCATCCTGAACTAAAATCCATTGCATTGAACAATCGGGCTGCCAGAGTCGTCGACCACGGAGAAAACTGGGTGTCCGTCCAGGTCGATTCAGGGCATTATAGATATACCCTCGAGACCGCGTCAACTCATGTAAAATCCTTAACCGGTAAACAGGCAGATCTTCAATTCGAGATTGCTCTTAATTTTCCCAATCCTTTTAACAACAGCACACATCTGGTTTATACATTGCCTTCTTCCGGTCATGTCTTGCTGTCGATCTATAATATAAAGGGGCAGCGGGTTGCCACTCTGGTCGATAAAAATCAAACTGCCGGGCAGTACACCGTACAATTTAGTGGTGAGCGTTTAAGTAGTGGCCTTTATTTTGCCCACTTGCAATACCATGGGCAGGTAAAGGTCCAAAAATTGTTGCTGCAAAAATAGGTTTCCAGCTCTGATTTTAAGAACAGGGTCTGTTACAAGTATCTGTCAGAATAGGGAGGATGAAACAATGGCTAAACTCAGCGCAGGTCTTTTGATGTATAGAATAAACTCTAAAGGAAGACCTGAATGTTTCCTGGTTCATATGGGCGGACCGTTTTGGGCCAAAAAAGACAAAGGCGCCTGGACGATTCCCAAAGGAGAATATGATCCGGATGAGGATCCGTTCGAGTCTGCAAAAAGAGAGTTTAAGGAAGAAACTGGGTTCAACGCTGAGGGAGAGTTTGTAGAGCTCACCCCTGTCAAACAATCCGGTGGCAAAGAGGTCCGCGCGTGGGCGTTCAAAGGCGATGCCGATCCGGATGACATTGAGAGCAATACTTTTGAGATGGAATGGCCACCGAGATCCGGTAAGAAACAGGCATTCCCCGAAATCGACAAGGCCTCCTGGTTTTCGCCGGAGGAGGCAAAAGAAAAAATTATCAAGGCACAACAAGGGTTGATCGATGAATTGGAGAAAAAGTTGTCCAAAACTTGATATTTTTTAAACCTGGATAATTTAGTTTTTTTTCAATTATAAAAATTTTCCTTGAATATTTCCTCAAAAATTTTCATACTATTAGTGTTATTGCTTCCTTGAGACTTGCCGGATTTTAGATGATCATATCTAGCTTTATGCATAGACAATACCTCTCTTAATTCATAGTGCTTTACAAGGACGGAATAAAACCCGGGAGGGAAAATGCGCAAGCCGATCACTTTTCTTATCCTCTTTACTTTTCTTTTTGCTTTATTCAACCCTTGTTACATCTTTGCACAAGACGATACAATAAACGTCACCAAGATCAAGGGCAATCATTTTGCCATCAACAAAGGTTCGAATGATGGCATTGCCAAAGATGATGTTTTGCTGATTGTCAGGAATGAAACAACGATAGGCAAGGCCAGAGTTGTATTGGTCAGGGAGAATGCCAGTGCCTTATCTATTATTTCCATAGAAGAAGGCGCAGCTCTTCAGTTAGGGGATCGGGTGATCAGAACCTTTGCAAATGAAAAGAATATGCTGGAAGAGGCACTCTCTACAGCAAATGAGCAGTCCCCGCAAGATTACTATTATCTCGGTCAGCAACACGCGGATCTTGAATATAGTGGAACAGGTGCAATTGTGGGCGGATTGGTTTCCGGAACCCTCCTGGGACTTATTGGCTGGGGACTCGGCTATGCTATCATGTCAAGTTCTGAACCTGACGTTCCTCCGTATCATCTCAGTCCCCTGAACAGCCAGCAACAGTTCCAGTTTTCTTCCGGATATAAAGACAAGGCAAAAAGCAAACGAAACGGTAAATTTCATGCCGGAGCCGCAGTCGGTACCTTGATTGCAGTGGTAATTGTTTTAAATTCAGCTGAGGCAAATTAGGCCGATTTTCTCAAATACAAATTCCAAAGGAATAGTTGTGTGAACTGGAATAGGGGTTGGCTATGAAAACAAGATCGCAGGTCAACGTTAGCAAATGGCATTCCGAAGATCCTCTATTCATCCTGATAACCCTGATCTCTCTGGTATTGTGGTTGTTTTTGTTTATTTCTGTCATCGGGGTGATCTATGCCGTGATTTTGGGTTTGTTTTTCTTTTTTTCTCATCTTATTTTTATTTCTCGTATCAAAGGGAGTGCCGTTAAGCTAAGCGAAAATCAATTTCCGGATTTGCATCAGCGCGTGATCGATTTGTCCGAAAAAATCGGATTGAAAAAGATGCCGGAAGTCTATGTGATGCAATCAGGGGGATCCCTGAATGCATTTGCAACCAAATTTTTTGGATCGAATATCATTGTCCTCTATACCGACCTGCTGGATGCATGCGGGGATAATGCGGCAGCCCGTGATATGATTATTGGACACGAATTAGGTCACCTCAAAGCGGGTCATCTCAGATTTATGTGGTTGTTGACACCTGGATTACTTGTGCCCTTTATTGGCTCTGCATTGATGCGCGCTCGCGAGTTTACATGTGACAGATTTGGAATGGTGTTATCCGGTGATGTCGAAGGTGCTCTGCTGGGTTTGTCCATATTGGCTGCTGGTGCCCAAAAGGGTCCTCATGTCAATCATCAGGAGCTTGTAAAACAACGAAAAGATTTTCAGAAAGGCTTTTTAACGATTGGAAAGTGGTTGGTGACTCATCCACCTCTGTGTGACAGAATTTATGAACTATCTCCTGCGCTTTCGTCTCAAAAAATATCAATCGCTGCAGGAGCGCTAAAAGCCATTGTTTTGATCGGCCTTTTGTTCATTGGCCCTCTTTTTGGGATTTTTTTCTTTGTGCAAAACGTCGGACCCGCCATTGAAAATTATATGCATTCAATCAAGAGTGAACAGGCACAAGAGCTAGAGAAAATAGAGATAAATATCAATCTACCTTCAGACAAGGATACCGTTCAGGTCCATCTTGAAAAATTGGCTGATTTGGTGCGGGAAGTGAAAATGGAAACCGGTCAATTGCCTGACGATGCGGATACATCTTTGTCGACGGTTTGGAGCCAGTACCGACCGAATTCGGCCGAGCCCACAGATCCCTATGATGGTAAAAGTTATGGCTATGAAATATCAGGAGAGAATTTTATTTTGTGGAGCGCAGGTCCTGATCATAAAAGCGGTACGGATGATGATATCGTCTATCGTTCAAAGTAACTCGCCATTTTAGAATTTTGGATATTGAATGGATTTAAAAAGAACATATTTGCTGCTTTGCGGCCTTGGCCTAGTGTTACCCTATGCCCGGTTTATGGCGTTTTTACAAACCCATGGGTTCGATATCGCACTGCTATTAAGGCAGGTATTCGAACCCCGCCAGTGCCTTTTTTGTCTGGGATGTGGTGGTTTCTGCCTTGGTTCTTGTCGTTTGTATTATATCAGAGTTCAAACATCTTGCTTTCAAAATAGCCTGGCTTCCTATCCTTGCGACGTTTACTGTGGGCGTATCGCTTGGATTACCACTTTTTCTTTACCTAAGACAGAGAAAGCTTGATTTGTCATAAGGGAACCAGATCATTTTGGGTAATTCTCTCATAAATAATTGGCCATTTTGGTTAAAATTGCTATTTTATAACCGGTCATTATTTGGAGAAGCGTATGCATAACCCAACCCGTCGTCAATTTCTCAAATCCACTGCTCTGGCTATGGGAATGACGGCTATCGCACCCACCTTTGCAGCTGGTGCTGGTCCGAACAACCAGCCCAATATCCTTTTGATCATGCCTGACCAGATGAGAGGCGATTGTCTCTCGATCCTCGGACATCCGGCGGTACGAACACCAAACATGGACAAACTGGCTCGGCAGGGTGTACTGTTTAGACGCGCCTATACCCCTGTGGCGTCGTGCATTCCGGCGAGATATGCGTTGCTGAGCGGTCTCTCGCCGCAGACCAGCGGAGTCGTGGGGTTCAGGGCCAAGCCCTTTGCCACGCCCACGCTGGCCGAATTGCTCGCACAGGCTGGATACCTGACAGTTCTGGTCGGTCGTAATATGCATCAGCCGGATGAAAGCGGAGATTGTGGCTATCAACGCCGGATCCTCGGATCTACCTATGTGGCTGATGATGATTATGATCGGTTCCTGCGACAAAAAGCGCCGGAAACCGGCGGCATTAGAAATCTGGTCAAAGAGACGGGTCTGACCTATAATCATTGGCAGGCCAAACCCTGGCCGCTCGATGACCATTTACATCCCACCGCCTGGATCGTGGATCAGTCGAGGCAGATCGTTCAGCAAGCAGACCAGGAACACCCGTTGTTTCTGACTGCTTCGTTTTATGCGCCTCATCCACCCCTGTTTGCACCTAAAAAATATTTCGATCACTATGTAAAACAGACATTACCCGCACCGGCAAAAGGAGACTGGGTCAAGTGGGATGATCTGACAACAGAGGGAGACCGGCCCGGGCATCGGGTGCTTTTGCAAGGGGAAACCCTGCACAATGCTCAGGCAGGCTATTATGGCCTGATCGAGCACCTCGACCACGAAATATCCGCATTGATCAAAGCGTTTCAGTCCAAAAGTGAGAAAAATGGCCGTCCATGGGTCATCATTGTCACCAGTGATCATGGCGAGATGATGGGTGACCATGGCTATTTTCGCAAATGCGAGCCTTATGAAGGATCAGCTAATATTCCGTTCATTTTTTGCACTTCCCCCGGGCTGGGATCCGATCCGGGACGCGTGATCGATCAGCCGGTGGGCCTGGAAGATATCATGCCGACCCTGCTCGAGTTTGCCGGGGTCACGAGTCCGGCACGAGTGGATGGGATCAGCCTTCTGCCCACATTAAGTGGCAAGCCCCAAAAAATTCGTGAATGGTATCATTTTGAACACGCCACCTGCTATAGCGAGGCACAAGCCTATCATGCGCTTACGGATGGCAGATTCAAATATATCTGGCGACCTTTGAATGGAGATGAACAGCTCTTTGATCTGGAGGCTGATCCTCAAGAAGAACATGATCTTTATGCAGAGTCATTATGGCAAACCACACTGCAAGAGTGGAGGGAACGACTGACGCAACGACTGGCCAACCGGCCGGAAGGGTTTGTGCAGAACGGCCGGCTCATTGCCGGGCAAGATTATCCTCCACTCAATAAAGGGTTCCTGTCGCCGTGATCAATGAGTGGCCATGTTTTGTACGCTCAAACTGCCTTGAACGTCTGTGTACACCCATTGTCAACCATATATAAACTTGTCAGCATGTTAAATTTAATGTGTCGACCTCAAGACAATCCCACTCACAACTATGGATAAAGTATGCTCAGAATCCTTTTCAACTTTTATTTTCAACCTGGTCATCGACTTTTACGCTTTCAGGTTTTGATTTTTGCTTGGGTTATTGCCAACTTTATTCCAGTTCACTCAAAGCCATCCAGCGAAACCTGTGAGATAAGACTTTTGACCCCGACGGTTTTTTTCAAGTCTGATCCCTATTTGACGCAGCTTGCGGATCTTGAACTTTATTCAGATTTTCCTTTGCAGGATGTGACGGTTATCATCTATTCGGATCATCAGCACTGCCGCACTGAAATCGATTCTCTTTTTTCCGGGGAGAATCACATTCGTGTCGCTGTCCCGGTGTTAGAAAAGGCGGATACCATAAAGATCTCGCTTTATGATCAAAATGAAATCCTTTTCATGCAAAACGATTTGGAATGGAAGCCTCAGAGGAAATGGACGGTTTATCTCGTGCATGGTTCTCATCACGATCTGGGCTATACCGATATTCAGGCAAATATTTTGCGTTTTCACCGCTCGCATATGGATTCTGTATTGCGCTTTTGTGAGCGCACAGCTGATTGGCCTCCAGAGTCGCAATTTAAATATACAGTCGAGTTTGGTCCTTCGATGAGCAATCAAAATTGCATGTAAATCTCTGTTGAATGACTTGTATCAAAGAGTCACAATGTGATCGCTAAAAAATCATCACTTGTCTTGGATTCAAGTGCAGCATTTAGCCTTACATATATTTGGACATGTTATTTGACTTGTCAAGCTGACTGAAAAGAGTATAATAAGAGATATCTATTTTTTCAGACATTTTTGATCATATTCGCCTTAAAGGTAATCGTTACAAATCTTCGAGCTGGCAGCTTGTCGTAATAGCGACAGCTATGCTTTTTTAGTGTCTACATAGGTTGGTATTCCCATTGGTGATCTACAAGGGCTGTGGAAAACTTGGCGGAAGGAACAAATAATGACGGGAAAAAGCGGCTCGAATTCACATCGAAATGCAAGGCACCGGTGATCGAATCGAGGCGTCCTTCTTCGTCAAAGGCCGCGATATCGATACGATAGCGACCCAGGGGAAGCGGAAGACGGGGAATATGACAATAGATCTTGCCTTTGCTTTGTTTGACGTTGACCTTTTTGCCGCTCGATTCCACTGAAAAGTGAGTGACTGCGATGCCATACTGATTGTAGATAGTGTTCAAAAAAACGACCTGTGATACGGATTCCTTGGCTTTGAATTCAAGCGCAATGGTAAGTGATTCACCTGAAATCGGCTGTGTAATTGTCGCACCTGTTCTGTCCTGCAGGAATACTTTGGTAAAACGCAATCGTCCATTCCCCAGACGTTCGGGACAAGTATCCAATCCGTCCTCTGCACTTGATGAATCGAGTGAAGAGAGATACCAATCGATCATTTTATCTGTACCCCCCTGTGCCAAAAGTTTCCCGTTTCTTAAGACGATGGCTTTCGAGCAGAGTTGACGAATCGCTGCCATATTATGGCTAACAAAAATCACCGTCCGTCCCTGTTTGGAGACATGGGTCATTTTACCAAGGCACTTGCTCTGAAAAGCTGCATCTCCCACAGCTAAAACCTCGTCTACGATAAGAATTTCCGGCTCCAGGTGCGCAGCAACCCCAAAGGCCAGGCGCACTTTCATTCCGGAAGAGTAGCGTTTAACCGGTGTATCGATGAATGGCTCGACTTGGGCAAAGTTTACTATTTCATCAAATTTTTTGTCGACTTGATCTTTTTTCATGCCCAGGAGAACACCATTGAGATAAATATTTTCGCGTCCGGTCAAATCTCGATGAAACCCCGTGCCTACTTCGAGCAAGCTTGAAACCCTGCCATCGATTTCTATGTGCCCTCTTGTTGGTCGGGTGATACGAGAAAGAATTTTTAACAGTGTACTCTTGCCTGCACCGTTTCGGCCGATGATGCCTAGAATGTCTCCTTCCTGAATTTGCAGACTGATGTCTTTTAGGGCCCATATCGTGTTTTCTGAACTCTGATCAACCGGCCATTGATTCAGCTGACGTAAATTTTTAAAATTTTGCCAGGGCTTTGTAGCCAAAGCTTTCAGAGTTTCCAAAATGGTTTCATTCTGGCGTTCAAGCTTGCCGATATGGTATAATTTTCCGAGATTATCAATTGTTATAACGGCTGACATTTTAGTATTCCATAGCTTTACATTGTTCTGTTTATACGATATCTGTAAAAATCATTTCATGTTTTCTAAAATATATCCATCCTGTTAAAAGGATGATCGTCCCCCCAATATAGCCGCTTGCCAGGAGATCCCAGGGAAAAGCCGTTGTATTGAGCAGGCTGGCACGAAAACCCTCGATCATTCCAACCACAGGATAAAGACCATAGACGAATCGCAATGAATCAGGAACCAAAGAGACAGGCCATACAACAGGTGCTGCATACATTAATATTTGTGCAAGAAAGGGTACAGCATGTTTTACATCTCGATATTGTACGGCAAGTGCAGACAGCCATAAAGAGATGCCTGCCGTGGAGAGGATCATTAAAAGTATGACCAATGGTAAAGCTGTGCAAGTTAGTCCAGGAACAATATTGTAATAAACCATCATAGCGATTAGAATAGCCAAAGAAATAGCCATGTCAATCAACGGAGTTATGACCGATGTGAGGGGTAATAGAATACGCGGAAAATAAATTTTTGTAAAAATATCCGCCTTTCCTAATAAACTGTTTGTCGCACCCGTAATTGTGGAGGAAAAATAGGTCCAGGGAAGTAATGCTGTAAAGGAAAATATCGGGTAAGGCATACCATCACTTGGCATCTTGGCCAGTTTGCCAAATACGATACTAAATACGATCATAGAAAAAAATGGACGTATGATCGCCCATGAAAATCCCAATATCGTGTGCTTGTACAGAATTTTTATGTCGCGCCAAATAAAAAAGTAAAATAGATCACTGTATTGTTGCCACTCTGACCATGAAATGAGAGGATCGTTTTTTTTTGCATCGATAATCGTTCGCATAGCTATCACTTGCCCCGGTTCTGCATTGTAGAATCACAACGACGCATTAAGAGACTGACAGATCAAGGTTCGCTAACCGTCTGGTTTGAATGGTTCCCAAAATTCGTTCAAGCTTTTCTGTG
>CAYNUX010000042.1:0-16273 GCA_964400115.1 uncultured Cytophagia bacterium | reverse complement strand
GAGGATGATGCCGAGGCACTTTCCACGGCTTTAAGTACTATGGCGTTGATCTATGGCAAGCAAGGAGTCTATCCGGAGGCCCTGCAATATTTGCGGCAGGCGATCGAAATCGATTCCTCAAGATCCGCGATGGATTACTACAAGAGAGACCTTTATCACCTGGCAGTTATACAAGTCTTGAGTAATCTGCCGGAAGCAAAAAACACACTGGATAAATTATTCGTAATGGATTCAAAGTCTGATTTGAAACCCCTTTTGCTTGCGCTTCATCTCACTTTGAAGGAAAATGATAAAAATTCCTTTTATCAACTGCAGAACAGAGCAGAGACCTTGTTAGCCAATAATAAAATCGAAAAAATTCTCCGAGCTTTTTATTATTACTATACGGCTATAGAAGCCAAAGATCAAAATCCGGAGAAATTCGAACAAGATTTGATCCGTGCCCTGGATGAATTGGTGAGATCTCATGCCGAGCCTTACCCTGATCCCTATGATACATTTTGGGCGCCCAAGATACGTCAGATTTTCGATCCCCTGATCCTCTATTATGCCGATGAAAAAGATTTTGTTCGGGCCTGGCAGATTGCTCATTTGGCAAAACAGTGGCCATACCGCATGCAGCTGAAATATTACTTTTTTGACCTGGATACAACCACCGCCGTGAAATCACGATTTAAAGAGTGGCTTCTTTCAGAGGATATCGATTCTTTATCTGTGGGTATTGTGTGGCCCGACCATCTACCCAACCCATGGCAGCGGGACATGATTCAAATAGAGGAGTTACAATCCAGCTTGACCACAGGTGAAATATATCTGGAATATTTTGTTGTGGATGACCGGATTTTGCTGTGGATCATTGGAAATAACTCTATCGAATTAAAAAGATTCTCACTGTCTACTGAGAATATATCGGAAATCCCCAAAAGCACGCCCCAGCTTTTAGCCACTTTGTTAGATCCCGTTGATAACTTGGAGGACAAGGATACCGTTTGGATAAATCCCGACCAGTGGATACACAGTATTCATTTTTCTGCATTTCAGCTCAATGATCAGACTTTGGCAAACCAAAAGATCATTCTCCATACCTCTAGAATATACCCAAAGCGAGATATTGAACGATCTCAAAACAGAAAAAGCGACATTGCATTTTTTTCATCTGACGGTCATTCTCGACAACCGTTACAAGGATTTGCTGATCGGCTTTTAAACTATTTCGATAGACGGGGTAAAAAAGTAAAAAGATATTCTGGAAACCAAGCGACCCAAATCAGTTTTTTGGAAACAACCGAAAAATTTATTATAGTCGACTCACATCAGAGTGACACTCTTGCCGTCCAGAACAGTTTTTCTTTTTCATCTGACTCCTTGACCGATGGCTATATCTCAATCGGAGAATTGTTTACCATGCAAAGCGACCAGTCTATTTTGGTCATTTTGGATCAAGATCAATCATGGGGCGAATCTTCTCTTCGAGGTTTGATTTCTGCCTGGTTTATGCAGGGAGGTGCAGGCGTTGTGACGGTAAGAAACAAGAAAAATTCGTATCCGATTTCTCTATTGTTAAAACGATTCTTGCTACATATAGATGAAAATGAGCCTCTTCCAAAAGCCTGGTCAATGGCCCAGAAAGATTTGATCGATTTGTTGAAAATTCAACCGTCAGAATGGCAAGGCATTCATTTTTATTATCCACTGGTATTAAGTAAAAAAAATGATTAACTTGTCGGGCGCAGGTTCTTCTCTCCTGTATCATGTGAATTGAATAAACAATACCATGTCATTTCCCTTTTTTTTCGGAGGCCTGATGCAAAAAACACTTGCCCTGATTCTAGCAGGTGGCCGAGTCGATGAACTGGGCGTGTTGACGAAAAGTCGCCCCAAATCTATTATGCCCTTTGGGGGTTTGTATCGAATTATTGATTTTCCGCTCAGTAATCTTATGAATTCGGGCATTGACAATGTGGGAGTGCTTTCCCAATATCGATCGGATTCATTGATCAAACATTTGGAAAATCCCGCTGCCTGGGACATGATGGGGAGTGGCCGATGGATAAGAATTCTGCCTCCCATGAAAGGTAATCGCCGGTCGGATTGGTACAAGGGTACGGCTGATGCTGTTTATCAAAATATGGAATTCGTGCAACAAGAGAACCCTGATTATGTTCTGCTCCTTTCCGGCGACCATGTATACAATATGGATTATAATCAATTGATCGATTACCATAAACGCTGCAACGCAGAAATTACCATTTCTTTTGTCAAATCCGCTTTTTCGGATATGCATCGTTTTGGACAGGGCATAATGGATTCATCAGAGCCGGAGGGTGGACAGGTCATTCAATATGTAGAGAAACCACAACAAAAAATTTCCGACTGGGTATCCATGACCATTTATTTGTTCAATTTCAGTACTCTTGTGACGGTCATGGATTCGATTGCCAACAAGCCAGAAATCGAACATTTGGGAAGAGATGTGTTCCCGGATTTGGTTAAACAAGCCAAGGTATATGGATATAAACATCATGGGGTTTGGGAGTATACCCGTACATTGAACGAGTATTACCAGGCCAATATGAAATTATTAGATGCCAATAATACCATGGATTTTGAACACTGGGGGGTATATACAAATCTGCAAAATGATTTTGTTTGCGAACGCAGTCCCTCTCTCATAGGAGCCCAGGCGAATATTCAAAGCTCTCTAATACATAATGGCTGCGTCATTGAAGGCAAAGTCGAAAATTCTATTTTGTATCCAGGAGTTAAAATCGGCCCGGAAACTATGGTCACACATTCAATCTGTTTTCATGATACAGTGGTCGAAAGCAATTGTCGTTTGGATAAAATTATCACAGACGAATCCGTAGTCATTGGCTCTAATACGGTGATAGGAGGTCATTATAAAAGTCCAAATTTATCCTCTGACCTGACGGTGATCGGGCAAGCAGCCAGTATACCTGCAGGCTTGAATATTGGGTGCGGAGTAACCATATATCCTCATGTCAATGAAACAAAGTTGACGCATCATATCGCTAACGGAGAGGTGGTGCGATGAGAAATACCGTTGCTTTCTTGTTGGCCGGCGGTATGGGGAGTCGGTTGAACATCCTGGGTTGGATGAGGGCAAAACCTGCAGTCCCCTTTGGAGGATCTTTTCGTATTATCGATTTTACGATGAGTAATATCGCTCAATCGGGTATTCGGCATGTAGGGATTTTAACTCAATACCGCCCCTATTCTTTAATGCAGCATATCAGTCGAGGCGAGGCCTGGGATCTTTATGGACGAACCCGAGCAGTCAAAATTCTTCCTCCCTCAACAGGTATTAACGCGCAAGACTGGTATCGGGGAACAGCAGATGCTGTAGCCCAAAACATGAGTTTTGCCAAACGCTTTAATGCAAAGCGGTTGATGGTTCTATCCGGCGATCATATTTATCGAATGAATTATGAACCGATGATCCAATTTCACAAGAAAATGCAGGCGGATGTCACAATTGCTATGATGAACGTACCCTGGGAAGAGACCAGGCATTTTGGAATCGGTTTCATCGACGATCAGAAAAGGATAATCGACTGGGAAGAGAAACCTGTAAAGGCCAGAAATAACCTGGCTTCTATGGGTATCTATGTCTTTAATATCGATTATCTGGAACGCCTTTTCGCAGATTGTGTGGGACACGATTTTGGTAAGCATATTATTCCGCATGCGCTTGAAAACGCGCAAGTGTATGCCTATCTTTTTGATGGATATTGGGCAGATGTGGGTACATTACATGCCCTTTGGAAAGGCAATATGGATATCCTGGATCCCAATAGTGGTCTCAAGTTGGCAGAATGGCAAGTCCGTACCAACCTGGAAGAAGAGGTTATGCATTCTGATCGTCCTCCAAGCCGTTTTGGTGCGAATGCATCGCTGCAAAATTCGTTAATCTCACCTGGATGCCATATAGAAGGAAACGTCATAAATTCCATTCTTTCTCCAGGTGTTATTGTTCAAAAGAATAGCATTGTTAAAGATTCTGTTATAATGCATGATAGTGTTATCGGTGTCGATGTCGAGATAAATGAAACCATTATGGATAAGCGGGTTCATGTCGCACAGGGCTGCAAAATCGGCCTTGGAGATGGATCTGTTCCGAATCAGGTCTACCCTGATCATGTATATACTGGCCTGACAATTCTGGGAAAAGATTCGGTCATCCCCGAGAATACCCACATCCATCGCAACTCAATTATCGCTCCCTTTGTGAATCCAAAAAACTTTGCAGACATTAACCTTACCCCCGGTATTTATATTGAACCTTAATTTCGAGGAGATAAATTTTTGTTTCGAATGATAACGCTGACTATACTGGTGCTATGGCAATGCTCCTTTGCAAAGGATTTGAATATCGTATCTGCCATTCCTCAAGGCCAGTTAGATAATCTACATGATGCTGACCAAATACTGATTACCTTTAACCAACCTATGGTTCCGCTCCAACAGAGCGCCCGGTTGGCAAATGTTGCTTTTGCAATAGACCCCCCGGTGGAGGGCCGATTGCAATGGATGGGATCCCGAACCCTTGTCTTTACACCCGACGATACTCTGGCCTATGCTACTCGGTATACCATAAAATTGGATACAGGCCTTGTATCTCTGGATGGTGCAAGGCGGACCGAACCTTTTATGGCAACGTTTACTACTCCCATACCCCGTATTTTGAACACTTTGCCGTCGGATGGGGATCGCGGAATTGATCTGGATACCTTTATTTATGTCATGTTCAACCAACCCATAGATCAAGCTGCAATAAAGCCCTTTATCACTCTTTCGAAAGACGACACCGATTCCACTCTTTTGTTCGATGTGTATAAACCACGTCAACAAGAGTTACCCAATCACTGGCTTTATCGGGCAGATACTACAGAAATTTTGGCGATAAAACCACAGATTTTACAGCCGAGCCATCGCTATCGCTTTCAAGTTTTAAAAGGTGCACCAGCTGCAGAAGGAAATATTGGCCTTGAAAAGACCCATGCGATATCATTTGAAACATTTGGTGCTCTTTCTGTTCTGCACGTAAAAGGAAGAACTCTTAAAACCGGTTTTGCTGATCCTGAAGGTGGGCTTTTCTTTAAATTTAATAATCGTGTGGCGCCTTTTGAAATTGTACAGCATTTGAGATTTGATCCTCCGGTGACGATTCCTGATTATTATTCCAATTATAATTGGGGTGAGGAAAGAGTCCATTTATCTCTTTCAATGCAAGCGGATACAGTGTACACGGTCACACTGGATTCGGCTCTAAGCGATATTCATGGTAATTTATTGAAAAAAAGCATGACTTTTACGATACGCACCGGTAATTATGCCAGCCAGGTTTTCATGACAACCGGCCCTGGGGTGTTGGAGTCAAATGGCGATCACAATTATCCGGTGGAATTTGTAAATATTGATACGGTTAATTTGCAATTGGGTACCATTGCAATAGATCAACTGATTCCGCTGTTGAATCGTAAAGAAGGGCTTTTCTCGCCTCGCAATCCTTTGCCGGATTCTTTGTTTATGATAGATCGGCTTTGGCAAATCAGGGGCAAGAAAAATACACGACAGGTCAGACCTCTCGATTTGGATTGGTTACTAGCCGGCAGAAAAAGCGCTGTCGTCTTGGCTGAGGTTGGCACCGAGAATGAGCAGGGTCCTGTTTATCACCGGGCCTTAATTCAAGTGACTGATCTCGGAATATCCGCCAAGTTTTCTGCCATGAATAACCTTGTTTGGGTCACACGATTATCCGATGCTAAACCCGTCCCAAGAGCAAAAGTCGAAATCAGAAATGATCGGAATAAGGTCTTGTGGCAAGGCGAAACAAATGAACAGGGAATGGTCGATACCCCTGGCTGGAAAACGTTGGGGATCGAGCCCCAAAATGCCTGGCAACGTCCCAGACAATGGATCTTTGTCAAACATAATGAGCAAGTCGGTTATGCTGCTTCGGATTGGGGAACCGGAATCTATCCCTACCGCTTTGGTATAGACTATGAGTGGAATCCTCAGCCTGAAATCATTATGGGCACGATATTTTCGGATCGCGGCCTCTACCGAGCGGGAGAAACGGTTTATCTAAAAGGGATTTTGCGTGAAAAGCGGTTTGATAATCTAGAGATTCCTGACGGTAAAAAGATGAGGTTAACGATAAAGGATCCCCGGGGAAACACTGTCGAAACCCGGGATGTACAGGTCAGTGATTATGGCTCTTTCCATGCTGATTTACAACTAAAGCCAAATGCGAGTCTGGGATTCTATTGGGTTCAAGCTGAAACTCTTGGGATAGCTTCCGATCCCAAGAGCTGGACCCATGTCATTGGAGGAAATTTTCAGGTCCAGGCTTTTCGTACCGCGGATTTTAAGGTGCGAGTAAATGCTAAAGACCCGTCGGCTGTTATGGGGGATACGGTTGCATTTTCAGTCAATGGATCATATCTTTTCGGTGCTCCCATGCGTCAGCAAGAGGTCAGGTATACTTGTTTTCTGGAACGGAAGAGTTTTGCACCCAAATCGTTCAAAGACTATTCTTTTGCACCATTAGAGTGGGGATCATTTGAAACGGCAGAGATGGGCCGGCAAGAAATCGCCGAGGGTAAAGGAAAACTCGATTCCAATGGAGAATTTGGCAAGAAAATAGTTCCCAATGTTCCCCACATAACATTTCCTTCAGAACTGCTCATTTCAGCAGATGTCAGCGGGCCCTCACGACAGCATTTGGGTGCCAGCGCGCGAGTGGCTATCCATCCGGCAAATTTTTATATCGGGCTCTCTCAAAACACTCATTTTATGACCACGGATGAACCGCTGGAATATAAAATCATTGCTCTGAATCCGGACGAGAAAATCGATACCACTCGTGAGGTGAGCATCAAAATTTTGCGTCGAGAGTGGCATTCCGTACACAAGGCTGGCGTTGGTGGCCGCTATGAATGGATAAGCAAGCCTGTCGATGTCACCGTCGATTCATTTGTTGTATCAACGACACACGAAATACACAAGCAATTCATTCCCGAAACACCAGGTTTGTATTTTATTCATGCCAGCGGCACTGACGAGAAACAAAGGCAAACCGTATCGGAAATTTATTTCTATAAAAGTGGCCGTGGATATGTCGCCTGGGAACGAGGGGATGATGATTTTATTGAACTTGTTGCAGACAAGCAGGAATATTCTATAGGGGATACAGCCCGGATTATGATAAAATCTCCGTATGAGACCACTCGTGCCCTGGTTACGCTCGAACGAGAAGGTGTTTTATCTCGGGAAACCCTGGAATTGAAAGGCAGTGCGCCGACCATTCACATTCCAATCCGACAGAATCATCTGCCAAATATATTTGTAGGTGTGATTCTCTTGCAAGGAAGAACTGCTTTTAATCAATTTTCCGATCAAGGCAGAGATATAGGAAAGCCTCAATTCAAAGTCGGTTATTTGAATTTGCCTGTTCGGTCTAACAGAAAACATCTCGATGTACAGGTCGCGGCTTTTCAAAAATCTTTTCGCCCCGGGGATAACGTCACGATCGATGTTCAGGTCATGGATTATCTGAATGTGGGAACACAAGCAGAACTGACGGTGGCAGTGGTGGATGAAGGTGTCTTGAACCTCATGGGATATGACTTGCCCGACCCCTTTGATGTTTTTTATGGGATGCGGGCGTTGTCTGTGCAAACTTTAGAAACAAGACTGCATGTGATCGAACAACGGAATTATGGTGAAAAGGGCGAAAATCGGGGAGGCAGTGGCAGTGCCGGTTCCATCATTGGCAAGGACCTGAGGGAAATGTTCAAAGCACTGGCTTTATGGGAACCACAGATCCTCACAGATGATAGCGGCCGGGTCTCTCTTTCGTTTGACCTTCCGGATAACCTCACCACCTGGCGAGTGATGGTGGTGGCTCAGACCCGGGACGCCTGTTTTGGACAGGGATCCACTGATTTTCAGGTTAATAAACCTCTCCTGGTGCAGCCAAATATACCCCGGTTTGTCCGTTTGGGTGATCGGTTTCAGGCCGGTGCTGTTGTTCATAATGAATCTGGCAGTGCGGGTACCGTATCTTTGGAAACGAAAAGCGATGACCTGGAAATAAAAGGGAATTCCAGAAAAACTTTTGACCTGGGTCCGGGGGAGAGTAAACTTGTGCTATTTCCCTTTGAGGTTATCCGACCCAATAAGAGTCGTGTGGAATTTTTCGCACAGATGGATTCTATGAGCGATGGTGTCAAGATTTCAGTGCCCCTTTATAATGCCAGTCGCCTGGAGACGGTCGCCCTGGCTGATCGGGCAGACAGCACCGCTCAGGAAAAGGTCGTGGTTCCCAACGATCTCGTAGATCACTCTTCCTCATTGGATTTGAAAATTTCACCGGGCTTGTTGGGACAGATGCAAGGGCCAATTGATTATCTTTTCAATTATCCCTATGAATGTCTGGAACAACAAATATCACGTATTATGCCCATAATTGTGGCAGAACCGTTGCTCGAGACTTTGGATCTCAAGCGGGATAGTCTGAGAACTTTTGCTCAAACAGTGCTGGATCAGGTTTCAAAATTTCAAAAGTATAGCGGCGGATTAGGCCTCTGGAGTTCCAGCGAACACGCTTCACCGTTCGTGTCGTCATATGCAGGGCTGGCTCTCACAAAAGCAAAGAAACAGGGCTTTGATGTGAATAATGCTTTACTTGAAAATCTACTCGTGTATTTGCACAATTGGCTGGACGATTCGCAACATGAACAGGGTGCATCTTACAGCCAGGCTGAACGCGCTACCACAGAAGCGATGATTTTGTATGTGTCAGCTCTTAATGAACAGCCAGAGGCAGGCTATGTAGAACGATTGTTCGAGCAACGTGGCTCAATTCCGTTGATTGCGCAGGCCCTTTTGCTCAAAACATTACATATTATGAGTTTTCAACCTGCCTGGAAGGAACAATTGACACTGGAATTGTTCAACAAAATCAGACTTTCTCCTCGCCAAGCTTACTTTGAAGATGTCTCCAGTATCGAAATGCCATTTATTTATCAGTCTTCTGTCAGAGCAACAGCCGTTATTTTGCAGGCGTTACTGGAAACTGGTGCTGAATTGGACTATGAACACCAGATCGTTGCCTGGCTCTTGGATCAACGGACGGGAAGACATTGGAGCAATACCCAGGAAAATGCGTTCGTACTGTACGCACTCTCGGATTATTTGCAAAAGTTAGAGCCCTCCGATCCGGACATGGTCGCCAAAATCACTGTTGATGAATCCTCTGTAAAAGAAAAGATCCTTACACGACGGCAACAGCATCTGGAAACCAGTCTGAACCTATACCCCTTTGAAGGCGATACGCTGGATGTTCAGTTTTCACGCCAAGGGAAAGGATCGATCTATTACAGTATGGTCATGACATATGAAAAACATGAGCCCGGTCCTGCTATAGAGCAAGGTATTACAGTGATAAAGGAAATTACGCTTGCTAACGATAAACAAATCGACTCGCTCAGAGTAGGAAATCTGTACAAGATACGGTTACGAATAATTACTCCCATGCAGAGACAATATATCGTTGTTGAAGATCCACTTCCAGCCGGTTTTGAAGCGGTAAATATCGAGTTGGCCAGTGCCGGTGAGGCCCGTCACCTCACCGATCAACAGAAACCTTGGTCCGGCTTTACTCACGTGGAAATGCATGATGACCGGGTCTTATTATTTGCCGATCATCTGGAACCAGGAGTGCATGATTTCGAATATTGGGTTCGCGCAACATTCGAGGGTGTTTTTGCATTGCCTTCGACTCTTGCACAGGAAATGTATTACCCGGAGATTTTTGGCCGTACAAGGGAAAAGACCATTGAAATTTTCAGCGTCAGAAAATAGTATCTTTAAAGTAAAACAAGTAAAACTATATCATCTGGGACCCTATAATCTGGATGTAAAAAAAGGTGAAATTGTTGGGATCTCGGGGCCTTCTGGTGCTGGAAAAACAATGCTTCTTAGAGCTTGCGCGGATCTGGAACCCCATGAGGGACAGCTATATCTGGAGGATATGCCAGTTACTGAATTCAAACCTGCAGAATGGCGCAAAAAGGTCACCTTTTTATCAACCATGTCACAATGGTGGTATGATAAGGTCGGCGATCATTTCAATAATATGAACACCGATTGGCTCTTTCATCTCGGTTTTGATGAAACGGTATATCAGTGGTCTGTTTCGCGGTTATCAAGTGGTGAAAAACAACGTCTTGCGGTATTACGGGTGCTGCTCCTCAAACCATTGGTGTTGTTACTGGATGAACCGACTTTTAACCTGGATGAAAACAATGTAAATCGGGTTCAAGATCTCATCATCTCTTATAAAAAAGAACATTTGGCCAGTGTCATTTGGGTAAGCCATAGCAAAGATCAGCTTGAATCACTCGCTAACCGGCGATATTGGCTTGACAATGGAACATTGACGGATTTATCGATATGAATATTCACTCGCTCTCTTATTGGGACTTGTTAATCGCAGCTGCTCTGGTGATCGCGCTTGCTATTCTGTCTGCTATTATGAAACTGGGCATGAGCAAGTCTATACTCGTTGCCTCTGCCCGGACTGGTTTGCAATTAATGCTGGTTGGCTTGATTTTAAAAACGCTTTTTGCACATTTTACACTCGGCTGGATGGGACTGATCGCTTTGATCATGCTCCTGGTGGCTGCAAGAGAAGTGATGGCCAGACAGAAAAGGAGGTTTCATGGATTTTGGGGATTTGGCACCGGTGCAATGGCTATGTTCTTGTCCTCTTTTGCGCTGGCTTTATTTGCGCTTTTGGTTGTTATTCGGTATGATCCCTGGTACCAGCCTCAATATGCTGTCCCTCTATTGGGCATGATGCTCGGTAATACTATGAATGGAATATCCGTTGGTGTGGATCGGTTAACAAATAGTGCCTGGCAACAGCGGGATATAATCGAAACACGCCTTGCTCTTGGCGAAACGAGTATGGTTTCTATTAATGAGCTGCGAAGAGATGCCATTCGAGCCGGACTTATTCCTATCATCAATTCGATGAGTGTGGCCGGCCTGGTGAGTTTGCCCGGTATGATGACCGGACAAATACTGGCCGGAGCACCCCCCGTTGAAGCTGTCAAGTATCAGATACTCATTATGTTTCTATTGTGTGCGGGTACCGGATTCGGTACTCTGGTTGCCGTTAATCTCAGTGCCCATCGACTCTTTGATGAACGTGAACGGTTGCGACTTGACAGACTGAAAAAAGCTTAATCTTAAAAATTTATCCTGATTTGGGAGACCTCTTGTTCGAGTTTATTGTTTCATTGGAACAGGCGGATGAAAGGCTCGATAAATTTTTGGCCTCATCCCTCGCTTCTGTTACCCGATCAAAGATTCAAAAATTGATCAAGAACGAACGCGTTACCGTAAATGGTCTCACGTGTAAAGTGAATACCAAAGTACGACCCGGGGATGTCGTCAGAGTGGAATTCGTTCTAGAGCCTCCTTCTACCGATATAGAACCTGAAAACATTCATCTGGATATTGTTTATGAAGATGAACAGGTGTTGGTGATTAACAAACCAGCAGGCATGGTCGTTCATCCCGCTTATGGAAACAAATCGGGAACCCTGGTAAACGCTTTATTGGCTTATTGCGGAAATAATTTGTCCTCTGTGGGAGGATATCAGCGGCCGGGTCTGGTGCACCGCCTGGACAAGGATACCTCTGGCTTGTTGGTCGTTGCTAAAAATGATGCCGCTCATGCTTTTTTAGGCGACCAATTATCAAAACACAAAATGCTGCGCGAATACCATGCTATTTGCTGGGGCCACTTTAAAGAAAAGGCCGGTACTGTCGATGCCCCTATTGCCCGTCACCCCAAAGTACGAACAAAAATGACTATCGATGAAAAAGGAAAATCTGCTGTTACACATTATGCAGAAATTAAAGAACTCGCTCTGACCAGCTATGTAAAATTGAATCTAGAGACCGGCAGGACGCACCAAATACGAGTCCATATGGCCTCCATCGGGCATCCGATTTTTGCTGACTCTGTCTATGGTGGCCGGTTCGGCAGAACCGCCGGATTGAACCACACAAGGATGAAATTTGCAGTTCGACTGTTAAAATCCTTTACGCGACAAATGCTTCATGCCAAAACCCTCGCTTTTTATCACCCCGTATCTCAAGAATTATTGACCCTTCAATCCCCTATTCCGCAGGATATGCAAAACCTTTTAAAAGAACTCGATGACCCCACTGTGTAACTTTGCAACAAAGATCTCTTTTTGAGTGTGTATTTTTGCAAATCGTGTGTTTTTTTGCTACTAAAATGATCCTTCTCCAGCCTGGTTTTTGGCTACCTTATGGTATTATTTATAATGGTTTAAGGCCTATTTTTCAGATCCCAAAATTTTTGGCATTTGTATTGCATATACAATGGTAAATCATTCAAGAGGATAAAAATGGAAAAAACAACAGTGAAACAGATCATATTCTTGCTATCTATTGCATTTCTTATTATAGCCTTGCTGGGGATTTTATTGCAAATTCAGGTCCAGGCTCAAGAACTTTCAAAAGATTTGAATAGCCAACAGGAAAAAATGATTGAAAAACTTTATCAAGAGTATGATCTCAAAGATGCCCGTCTTTTTCGGGGCGATGTAAATATCGAGCAAGATGAAACCATCGATGACGATGTTGTGGTTTCCAATGGAACGATCTATCTTGCGGGAGAAATTTTGGGTGATCTGGTCGTGTTCATGGGAGATATTGAAATCGATTCCATGGCCTATGTCAGCGGTGATGTTGTATCTCTTGATGGTCGCGTATGGCAGCACTCTGGTGCGATTGTAGAAGGCGATATCGTTGAACTGTCTTCCCGGGATGGTGATTATGCTTCCAGTACCGACGAGGAACGAATTCGACACAAAGCCCCCCGACCGGAATCCCGACGTGCGCCAAGAGCACGGGATGAAAGACAAAGAGAACGGGATTATGATCCTTATTCCTATCATGGCTGGCATGATAAGGAATGGGTGTATGCGACCTATGATCGCATAGACGGCTTTACAATCGGACTCTCCCTACCCGAACGTCATTGGTGGTATCGACGCCGAGCTTATGCCTTGCAAGGACGAGCGGGATATTCTTTTGCCAGCCAACAAGGGCATTATGAGATTGGATTGGAGCGTCGTTTTGGCGAGCGTTTTCATGTCGACATCGGGGGGATGTTTCAAGATCAAACAAAAACCGCTGATGAATGGATCATTACCGATGGTGAGAATAGCCTGGCCGCTGTCTTTCTCAAGGAAGATTTCCGCGATTATTATCGACAGTTAGGATATCAGTTTTATGTGTCTCCCTCGGTTACTAAAAATTTGCAATTCCAGTTCGGGTATCATAATTATCATCTTGAAAATTTGGAAAAAGCAACCAATTGGTCCATTTTCGGGGGGGATAAAGAGTTTAGAGAAAATCCCGCTGTCTTGTGGAACGGTTTTGTATCCTTTGAGGGAGACCAGACAACTCATATTCGCTCTTTTGTGCTCGATTTTTCTTTTGACTCCCGTGATCATAAAACCAGATCCCGTCAGGGATGGGTCTTGCAGGCCTTTGCGGAAAAAGCCGGAGATGGCCTCGATTCCGATGTCGATTTCGAGCGTTTGATTCTTGATGTGCGACGCTATCAACCCTTGGGATGGAATGAACATTTGTATTTGCGGCTCCGTGCCGCCACATCGACCGGTTGGCTGCCACCAGGATATTGGTTTGATCTGGGTGGACTGTCTACCTTGCGAGGTTTCGATCATAAAGCGTTTACCGGCAATCGTATGGTTCTTGCAAATATCGAATATCATCTCAGTCGTCTTGATGAATGGTTTGTCTTGAATGACTTTGATGTTATTCTCTTTCTCGATAGTGGAAAAGCGTGGTTTACTCACGATCCGGAAATTCTGGGAAGCTATCCTTTCGGACCCCGAGGCGCGACGCCTGAATCCCTGGATGAGGGGTTTGAGGGTCTCACTTTTGGCTCTTTGAATACCAATTGGGGCGTGGCAATCGCCGATCCGGATAATTACTGGCGTCTCAACTTTGCTCGCCGTACCGGCGATATCAATTCCGGTTTTGTTGTCACCTTTCGAATTGCACGGCCATTTTAGTCAAGGTTCTGTTTCGTGGTAACCTGAACGCTTTCTTTGCGTATAAATGTTTAAATCGATTGCCATGAATGTAAGAGGTCAGTATGAAATTCTTGAACCATCTTTTTATACTCGTTATCCTGTTTGCCACTCTGAGCCAGGCAAAAACAGTCTATTATGATGATTCTTTTCGAACAACCGATAAAGAACTCTCTATCTGGCTCAGTGTAGATGGTGCAGAGCTACGGGTACGGAAAAATGACAGAGATGATCGCTGCTATATCGCTGTCGAATATGACAAGGACGAATGTGATGTGGACATACGATTTGATAATGATCGTCAGGAATTGAATGTGAATATCGATCACGATCATTCCCTGATTGACATTGGTGATAAAGGTGATAAGCTATCAGCCAAAATAGAATTGGCATTGCCCGGCAGACCCTTTATCGATTTCTTTGCCAATATCAAAGCCGGAGATCTCGACTTTTTACTGGGGGATCTTTCCATCCGTACTTTTGAGCTCAAGAGTTGGGCAGGTGAGGTTTCAGTCGACTTTGATCAACCGAACCGTATCGAAATGGAAAACATGGACGTGAGTATTAAATTCGGCGAGGTTTCATTGCGTTCTTTAGGAAATTCGAGGTTCAAAGAAGCTGACATAAACTCTGGCATCGGAGAAATGACAATTGATTTCCGAGGAGAATATTATAACCGATCCATGGCTCGTATTGATCTCGACGTGGGTGAAACCTCAATACTATTGCCAGAAGAGGTTGCCATAAAGCTAAAGATCAGTAAATTTATGTTTTTATCAAATATCAATATCCCTTCCTGGTTTGAAAAAAAGGGGCATTACTATTATTCTCAAAACTATCTCGACACAGAACGCTCTCTTTATTTAATGATCTCACCGGGGATAGGTGAGCTTGATATTCATATAGAGTAAAATCTCCAAGGGAGTCATTCATGAAATTCAATAAATTGTTGCCCCCTCTATTTTTAATTTCAAAAATACTTTTTGCGTCTCCTTTTATTGTCCTTGGCGATCTGGACGAGTTGTCCTGGCAAATGCAGCCTTTTCGTCTAATGGAGGAATCGAGCTTGAGGATAGAGGCAACGGCTCATTATTCGAATGGAGACTGGCATGCCAAAGGATGGATCCTCGATGCCATCAACAACAGTATTGCGTGGGAAATGCAGCGCTCAAAGGTGAGAGATCGGGATAAAAGCGGGCAATGTTCCATAGACGAAACCATTGTGTTGCCGGCCGGTGAATATGAAGTTCATTTTGCAAGCAGCTCGCGAATGAATTGGCACGTGCACGATTTCACATCGTTTTTGGGCAAACTGTTTGGTGACCATGATCGCGCTAAAGATCTGTCACATGAGTGGAGACTGACATTGCAAGAAACGGATTCCGGTTCAGACAATATAAAGCTGACCACGGCCTGGCGGCCGGATGATCTTGTTGTTGACCTCACGGGTGCAGGTGATTATGATATGCTCGAAGAATCATTCAAAGTTGAACAAGAAACACCTGTCGATATAATCATGATCGGCGAAGGACGCAGATCGAGCCGTAAATTTTATGACTATGGCTGGATCATAGACCTGAAAACCCGCCGGCGAATCTGGCAGGCCGAGATTCGTAATAGCAAACATGCCGGTGGGGCCGATAAAAATCGTATTATCGATGAACGGTTTGTGCTTTCGCCAGGGAATTATAAAGCCGTGTATATCACCGATGATTCTCATTCTCTGGATGGATTCAATGCCATGCCCCCCTTTAACGCAAGTCGATGGGGAATGTGGATTCGTGGTGATTCAAGTCGAATCAAAAAAAGAGTCGATCTCGATTCATTGCCGAGTCCGGTCGTGGATCTCACTCGAGTCCGAGATGACGAGTTTCTCTCACAGGGCTTTCGTCTTTTAGAGTCCACAGATCTACGGATTTTTGCTGTCGGTGAAATGGGATATTCAAAAACATTGGTGGATAAAGGCTGGATCGTTGACGCCTATACACAGCATAAAGTATGGGAGATGACACCACAGAATGTATTTCATGCAGGCGGAGCCTCAAAAAATGTTATGGCCGATGATATTGTAACTTTGCCAT
>CAYNUX010000041.1:560-16396 GCA_964400115.1 uncultured Cytophagia bacterium | reverse complement strand
TACCACTGATCACATAAAGATTAGGTCCGTCTATAGTGGGTGTGGTGCGGACTGCAGGGTAAGACCCTTTCCACATGGGGCCATATGAGGTTTTCCATAAAGCGTTGCCGGACAAATCAAAAGCAAACACGGTTTCTTGACCATCGATTTCACCGGTCACAAAAACGTTGCCATTGGCGATCGAAGGAGAGGAAAAACCAGATCCCAAGATTTCCGTAGACCAGATCAGTTTTGGTCCGTTGGGTTGCCATTTATCGAGCAAACCGGTCTCGGAAGAGATTCCATCCCGGTTCAAACCGCGAAATTGAGGCCAGTCAGCGGCAAACAGCAAAACAGGACATAACAGAAAGATAAAAACAATCAACATTTTCGGTTTAATCTGCGGCATAGCGTTCTCCATAGGGAAAAATCATAAATAAATCGAATTTATCAAATTAAGGCCTAGTATAAATCAATAAAAGAGTTAAAACCAGTAAAAAATTGTAATAGATTGTCATTAAAGGCATTTATGGAGTAAATTGCGGCAAAACAGAGGTCTTTTGAATCAATAGCGGAATAATGCTTCTATTTCGGCATAACCCGTTCATAAGATCCGGCATTACCCGCCATGCGGAATTCATCATGATAAAGCACACGGCGACAAACTACATCGCAAGCAACATCAGGATCTGCCCATCCTTTATACAGCCCCATCTTGAAATAGGGTCCTTTCTCGTCGTTATAGCAATTGGGCCCGGTCTTGTCGATGATCAACTCACCATTTTTCCAAACCCGGAGAAAGCCAAAGGGGGTATATGACCAGCGGACGTGAATCACCCAATCTGTCCAGGTTCCGGTTTCATAATCTCCCAGCTCTATAATTTCTGTTTTACCATAAACAGGTACCCCATCGACAAACGTATTGCGTTTTTTGTCCCAGGTATTAAACATACGCCATAAGCCTCGCTCGGTTCTCAACGAGAGAACCGGTAAACGCCAATCTTCACCGATATCAAAATCGGGTTGTCCATGCCATTGTGCAACCACTTCCCATATTTTATCTTTGAGATAAGATTCAGGTAGATAGATGCTAAAGCCATACCAATATTCATAATGCATAGTCGCTTCCGGTCCGGCGAGTTCGGTACGGTGAGCAATGGCACTGGTATCCCGATCCAGCACGGTTTTCATAGAAAATTTACCAGAGCGAGCCAGAGTGGAATCGATTTGAGGCGAATTCCCGGAAACTCGCCAGTACGAAGAAAAGTGCCCGGTTTCAAAATCCTCGGTGAAAAGTATGCCGATGGAATCCGGTTCCTGAAAATCGAGCGGTGTTTTCCATTTCCCCTTGCAACGAGTCAACAACAAAAAGGAGATGAAAAGAATAAAGAGACAAAGCGTTCTATTGGGTCTGATAAGCATCCTTTCAAAACAAGTATGGGATCTATTTCTCAAAATTACGCTCTCTGCATTGATCTTTGATTTTGTGCTTTGGCTGCATCAAACAGTGCACAAAGATAAACAGCAAAACGAACAAGATTCTCTAACCCAGAGTCCGGTTGAGATTGAACGCAGCACTGATCAGAGACAGATGAGTGAATGCCTGCGGGTAATTGCCCAACGCTTCGCCACAAGGGCCGATCTCTTCAGCATAAAGGCCTACATGGTTGGCATATCCGAGCATTTTTTCAAACATCAACCGGGCTTCGCGCAAACGTTGGGAATCAAATCGGCCAGCGCGAGTGAGGGCCTCAACGAGCCAAAACGAACACATATTAAACGTTCCTTCATCGCCACTGACTCCGTCATAGGACTCTTTGGTATTATACCGGTATACAAGACTGTCAGCCACCAGTCCTCCTTTATGGGGAGACTGATTGATGGCATCGATCGTTTGTAGCATGCGTGGATCAGAGGGCGAGACAAAAAAGACCAGAGGCATAAGAAGCGTGGACGCATCAAGAGTGTTTGAGCCGATATACTGTACGAAGGCTTTTCTTTTTTTGCTCCACCCTTTTTTCATAATGGTGTAATATATCTGGTTTCTAACCTTGAGCCATTTGTCGAGATCTGCAGGAAAAGAGCGTTTTTGGGCTAAACGCAAGCCCCTGTCCAGAGCGACCCAACACATGAGCATGGAATATACGAATCTCTGCTTGCCGCTGCGCACTTCCCATATCCCTTCATCCGGTTCCTGCCAGTGATCGCAAACGTAATCCAGCAAGCGGGTGAGTTGTTGCCAAAGATCGAAAGAAATAGGGCTACCGTATTTGTTGTATAGATAAACAGTATCCAAGAGTTCGCCATAGATATCCAGTTGCAGCTGGTTGAACGCTCCATTACCAATGCGCACGGGTTTTGAATCGCGATATCCGTTGAGATGATCGAGATGTTGCTCGGACAAATCATGGTGTCCGTCCAATCCATACATGATTTGCAGCGAGTCATCAGGATCGAGTTCATGACATCGTTCTTCGATCCAATGCATGAATCGTGAGGCTTCTTCGGTAAAACCGATACGCAAGAGTCCATACAATGTAAAAGCAGCATCGCGAACCCAGGTATACCGATAATCCCAATTTCGTTCACCACCGATCTCTTCGGGCAAACTGGTTGTCGGAGCGGCCACGATTGCTCCGGTTGGTTGAAACGTCAACAATTTTAGCAAGAGAGCAGAGCGGTCAACGGTTTCGCGCCATCGCCCCTGATAACTGCTGTAAGACAACCATCCCTGCCAATATTTGATGGTTTTATGTAATAATTCCTCGTGCAGATTGGCAAGCTGTTCCGGAGAGCGATCACGGCCGTCACGTTCGAGGACAAATGTTTCCTCCTCACCTTCGTGCAAAATAAATTCTGCGATAGCCGCACCCTCCTGTGTCTCTAGATCGCGCGTGGCAGACAATTGTAAATCGAGATCAGGACTATCGAATCTGGCGATATTATTTTCGATGACCAACTTGTGATCCTGACGGGCATAGTCAAAAGCAGGTTTACATTCAATATGAAAAGACATGGTTCCCCGTACCACTTTGATATGGCGAATCAGTTGGTGATGGTGCGTTTCCTCCACGTCATGCGGAAATATAGGCATATAATCGATTATTTCAAGCACTCCATCCTTGGCCAGAAATCGTGTCACCAGGACATTTGTCTCTGGCAGGTAAAATTGTTTTTGACGAGCGGACGGGTCTGTTTCAATGCGAAACCATCCCCCCTTTTGGTCATCCAATATGGCACCAAAGATCGTCGGAGAATCGAAATGAGGAAAGCAAAGCCAATCAATACTCCCGTCCAATCCGATGAGTGCCGATGTGTGCAAATCACCTATAATGCCATAATTTTCAATGGGTTGATACACAGATCCCTCAATAAGGTTTCTAGAACCAATTTGTATCAGTAACGCATGGAGAACAGACAAAATTTCAATCAAACACCGCAAACATAATAATATCTCTTGAAACAAATCAATTCCTTGGATATTTAAAAAATTTGATTATCTTGAATGGCTATTATGAGATATTGACTGGAGAGAAACCGATAGGAGTAGAACATGAAAGGACGCGGGTACGTATTCTATGCTTCCATTGTGGCTGCACTTGGAGGCTTTCTTTTTGGTTTTGATACGGCTGTCATTTCCGGCGCGGAAAAATCCATTCAGGTATTGTTTCAACTCTCGGGATTTTGGCATGGTCTGACAGTTGCCATGGCTCTGATAGGAACCGTCATCGGTGCATTGCTTGCAGGCAAGCCCGCCGATGTATTCGGCCGAAAACAAGCTCTGATTATCATTGCCATACTTTACATGATTTCCGCATTGGGATCGGCGCTGACCAGCAACTGGTACGGATTTATGATCTTTCGGTTTCTGGGAGGCCTGGGTGTGGGTGCCTCCTCTGTGATCGGTCCGATGTATATCGCGGAAATAGCACACGCCAACTTGCGAGGCAGACTGGTCGGGCTATTTCAGTTCAATATCGTCACAGGTATCCTGGTGGCATTTTTCTCCAATTATTTGATTTCTCAAAAGATTGCTACAGAGGGCTGGCGCTATATGCTCGGCGTCGAAGCCGTCCCCGCATTGATATTCTTGATACTCCTCATTCCCATTCCGGCCACGCCTCGCTGGTTGGTCATAAAAGATCGTATCGACGACGCAAAAGCACTGCTGCAAAAGCTGGCAACTCCGGATCCGGAAAAGGTATTAAACCAAATCATCGATTCGGTAAAATCTGCTAGTGCCCGGTCAGATGAAGCGCTTTTTCAACCCAAATATCGCAAACCCATTATGCTGGCTTTTCTTCTTGCATTTTTCAACCAAATGTCGGGCATCAATGCCATCATGTATTTTGCTCCACGTATTTTTGAGATGGCCGGTTTTAGCAGTGAAACAGCCATGTTTCAGGCTGTTTCCATTGGCGCCACCAATCTCGTTTTTACCATCATAGCCATGTCTGTCATTGATTTTTTGGGGCGCAAAAAGCTCCTTATCATCGGTTCTCTGGGCATGATCCTTTTTCTCGGCATCGTGGCACTGAACTTTTTATCGCCTAATCCCGGTGGCATCATGGTTCTCATCAGCCTTGTCGGTTTTATCGCATTTTTCGGTCTTTCTCAGGGAGCTGTTATCTGGGTCTATATTTCCGAAATTTTTCCGAATCGTGTCAGAGCCAAAGGTCAGGCATTTGGCAGTTTCTCGCACTGGTTTATGGCGGCCCTCATTTCGTGGCTTTTCCCTGTGATCGCTGAATTTGGTGAGACCGGAGGGGGATTCGCTTTTCTGGTCTTTTCAGTCTCTATGATGGTTCAGCTCATTGTGGTCAAAATCTGGTTTCCTGAGACAAAAGGAAAATCTCTCGAGGAAATACAAAAGGATATGATACCTGAACAAGCTTGATCTTTACAATGATTCGTTATGTCATACAAATACTCGTTCCCGTTTTAATTGCTCGACCCGGCAGGGCTGAACAACCCTCTGATTCATGTTACAGTCCTGCAGGTATTCAGGTGCTGACGTTTGATAGTCTCAAAAATGGTGTAATTCACCTCCCCTATACACTCAAAGAGACCACCAAAAACACTATCAGCGATTTCTGGACCATTCTCAGTGCACCATCACGAATAAACAAAAAAAGTGCATTGCAGGTGGTGGTTATCCGGCATCAATTGATCGCAATTCAACGGCTTTTAATTCGATAGAAGCTGATCCCGGTATATCCAGAGCTCTGACTTTGAGCTCGAATTGACCTTTATCGATTTTCATTTGCCCGAGATTATGAGGCTTCCATGTCTTGATCATGTATTTCTGATGCTCTTCCGGTACACGCATGGAAAGCTTTTTTAAATCCGGATCATGCGCTTTCCTGATTACCCCTGTGACATCGTGCTTTCCTGCGCTGACGTTGATTTGCGTGCCGACATTTTCTTTTTTGCATGCATAATATATTATGACCTCGTACAAGCCGGATTGTACTGCATCGATTTTCCAGACAGGATATGCCCCGGTGTCAGTCCAGTCGGTTATCCAGTGATGAGCATAACCAGCCGGAAAACAATAGGCAATGCCTTTATCCTTTTCAGGCATAAGCACAGCTTCATGTGCCTGGAGTGTGATAACAGGAGCTTGCGGATGCCCAATCTGCACCGGCTGCGCCTCGGTACCGTCAGCTGTCACCTCTTTGAATTTTTGCATATACGCTCGACTCAATGTCTCGGTTATCCAGGAATATTTGGTTGCAACATCAATGGTTTGACCGGGATCGTCTATAATATCGAACAGTTTCCAGTCGTTTCGCTTGATCGCTCGCCATCGTTGAGTACGGACTGCTCCGGGGGAATCGAGGCTTACTCCGCGGGAGCTTGTGGGGAACGTAAATATCATTCTGTCAGGCCAATCTGCTCCATCGCCCTTTATGAGCGGCTCAAGGCTTTTGCCATCCAGGGGAAGAGTCTCGCCCAGAGGTATATCACACAGATCGGCAAGAGTGGGCAAAATATCGATATGAGCCGCATTTTCCTCTATCAGTTTGCCTGGTTTGATGACACCTGGCCATCTGATGAACAAGGGAACGCGAACACCCCCCTCGTCCACCCATCCTTTTTTACCTTTCATTCCCGCATTATATCGCCATCCATTAGGCCCATTATCGGTCAAAAACAATAGCACAGTATTCTCTTCCTGATGCATTCTCTGCAGAGCTTGCATAAGCCGTTCTATATTGTCATCCAGGTTTTCAATCATCCCATAGATCGAAGCCTGGTGTTCATCAAACCCCATAGCATGATACTTTTCATAATAGATATCAGGCACCTGCGTCGGAGTATGCGGAGCATTATAAGGGAGATAACAGAGAAAAGGCTTTGAACGATTCTTTTCCATGAATTCAATGGCCTTGTCAGTGAGAATATCACTGATATAGCCACTCGTCTCAAGTGGCTTGCCATTGTATTCCAAAACGGGATCAAAATACTCATTATAGTGCCCGGCACAAAAGCCTACAAATTCATCAAAGCCTTGCGCATTGGGATGTTCCGGATAATGCGCACCATTGTGCCACTTGCCGAAACAACCGGTGCTATAGCCATTGCGTTGAAAAACTTCGGCCAGAGTCACCTCATTGCTGCGCATGGTTTCTGTGCCTCGCGTCACACCGGTGACACCGGTGCGTAAATGATAACGCCCTGAAAGTAAACTGGCCCGGGTGGGAGCACATACCGGACTGACAAAAAACCGGTCAAAGCAGACGCTCTCTTTGGCCAAACGATCCATATTCGGCGTGGTTAAATGCTTGTTCCCATGCAAAGACAAATCGCCAAACCCCTGATCATCGGTAAGGATCAAAAGAACATTCGGCTTTCTGGAAGATTGTGATAAAACTCCTGATGCCAGGGTCAGAAGACCTGTATTTAACAGCATCCTGGTAAACTCGCGTCGGGATAACTTCATGGCTTTTCCTTTTTTGAGACGGGATTTTTTTCAAATAGGGTGAATTAGATAAAAGTTTATGTCTATACCTATTGTTTTTGCTTTTAACCTTGAAATGCCCTGTAAATAAAACAGAAAGAACCCCGAGAATGACACGGGCAGTTTATTCCAATGGCACCACCTGACACCAGGTGTTACCCTGATAGAGCACACTGGTGAAAAGATGTGTGGGAGCGCCATCTTTGAGCAAGAGCTGCGGACGTTCGCGACGCTCACAATGCAACTCTGATCCGTTGGTATATACAATCGTGTGATTGTACATGACCGGGTCATCGAGGGGATGCCATCCCGTGATGCCATTTTGCGACACAAATCGTACTCCCCATCGCTCATGTCCACTCACCTCACCCCGATTATCTTCACATACCATATGAACGTTGCCGTCTTTTTTCCAAAGATAAAAATCTTCCAGCCTTGACTCTGGCCAAACATTATCATTTGCAATGGTATAGGGGCCTGAATAATGGGGTGCAGTAGCGATCTTGACTTGCAAATCCCGGGTACGCCACATCATTTTGACAGAACCATCGGCATGAAAAATGACTGCAGGATTGTTGGCGTCCTGGCCAAAATCAATAGGGGTGTCACTGCGGCGCCAGGGCCCGGTGATCTCTTTTGCAACGGCATAACCAATTTGACGTAAAACCGAATCCTTGTCTGATCCGATATAAAACAATATGTATTCATCGCCGACCCGATGAATCGTGGGGTTATGAGCCATATCCGAATCCCAGTAACCAGGAGACCGCTCTCCAATAACGACGTTTTGAAAAAAGTATGGGCCCAGAGGATTTTTGGATATGGCCCTGACGATTTCGGAATGACGACGATAACCGCGAGGAAACTCTGTACTCTCTGGCCAGCGTGCAGCAAACAGATGATAGGTATCATCGACTTTGACAGCAGAGCCACCCCAGACAAAATAGCCACTCATTCTAAATCCGCTCTCGGGTTTTACGGCTGCTGTCTCTAAATGATCATCTGATTTTACACCGCATGAACATAAAACCATGACGAAAAACAGAAAGCCCGTACAACATATTTTCATACCCACCTCTGCATGATAGTTATCTTTTTATACTGAAACAAATATACGATTTATATCTCTAAACACAATTATTTTTATAAAATTCAGCTGGAACAATATGATTTTCAAACCATTAAACCCAATTGGCAGACGATGGAGTAAAACCCTGGGCTGATTATTTCATCGAAAAAAACCTTGGCAATTGTCAATAAATAGTTGTACTATATATGATAAGGTTGGCTAAAAATGCCGATGGTCATACAGGGTGGACAATGCTATGTCGCTGGCAAAACCAAATAGCGAGCTTTTGGGGTTTATCATAAAGTTATGCATGCTCTTCTCAAGCTCCTCCATTCTGCCTCAAAATTTGCAAACCATTCACAGAACATAATTGGAGAATCAAAATGAAAAAAATGAGCCTCATTGGTTTGGGACTATTCATCCTGTTGATCACGGGATGTGGTGATAAAGCCCCTGCTCCTCTTTATCAACCAGACTCTAAAGAATACGAGTTTTTTCAACAATTGTCCGAAAAGACACCAATTCTGAGTCCGGATGAATCGAATAAACTCATTGAAGCAAAGTCCTTTAGTATTTATACCAATGATATCATGCCTATTATTTACCGCCAGTGGTCCAGACATGCGAATAATATGTCACAAATACCGGATCAACAAATCTCACAGTTTGTCTATTATGCAGCAGCTCAACAGGCGGAACGAAAACTGCTTAAAGCCGCAGCAGAGAGAAACAATATCAGTGTTTCAGAAGATACACTTGAAACAGAAATGCAAAAGATTTACGCCTCTTCGGGCGGGGAAGAGAAATTTGCGGAAATGATTCAACAACAAGGGTTAACCCTGGAATACGTAAAAAATGATGTAAAATCGAACCTGCTGGCTACCCAGTATCTGCAAAACATGGTATTTGATACCGTTGCTGTAAAAGAGCAAGAGATCAAAACAAAATACGAACAACCCAAAACCGCAACGGTTCGTCACATTCTGCTCATGACCCAGGACAAGAGCGAAGAGGAAAAAACCGAAATCCGCAAAAAAGCAGAAGAACTGGTTGAGCGGGCCAAATCGGGTGAAGATTTTGCCGAGCTGGCCAAACAATACAGTGAAGATCCGGGTTCAAAGGAAAAGGGCGGTTTATATGAAGATTTTCCCAAGGGCCGCATGGTTAAATCATTTGAGGACGCTGCCTTTAATCTGCCCATTGGCTCTGTCAGCGATGTGGTGGAAACAGAGTATGGCTATCACGTGATCAAAATTGTGGATCGCAAAAAAGAGACCAAACCATTAGGAGAGGTCCAGGAAGCGCTCGAACAGACCCTTTTACGTGAGAAAAAGAATGATGTCTATGACGCAGTCATTGAATCTTTGAAAGAAAAATCTGATTACAAAGAAATATATACGATCTAGACCAGATTACAACACAAGACAGCAAAAACCCCGCACTCGTGTGATTTTACGGATGCGGGGTTTTTCGTTTATTTATTCAAATGAATGCAGCTGCATCAGGCAGCTATTGCAATTGGTTCAGCACATCTTGTGCTTCCGCCTTGATCAAATCATTCCCGGTTTGATCGATAACGGCTTTTAGAGCATTCTTTGCTTTTTCAGGATGTTCACCCCGAATCCGGGATGCAATTCGCACGGCTGCGGATTCGGCTTCTGCCTTTACCTCTTTGTCCTGCAAATAGGGCATCACCACCTCAAGTGCTTCCGGAGCGCGCACATAACTCAATCCGGACATAATCATTCGTTTCTCGTTTGTCTCAGAGGCCAGACTAAGCGTTTTTTCATACCATTCTGCTGTTTCGGCATGACTGAGGTTTTCAGATTTTTCCAACAATTCTATTACCCCACGCAGTGCGAGTATACGGCTGCGGTTATCTTTGCCTTCCTCTGCCACCACAACCAGATCAGCAATGGGATCGGCATTAGGCCAGTCTGTTGTCGCGCGAACTGCAGCGATGACAATATCCTGATCCTGCTCCCGCAAGGCCATGCGGAGTTCTGGCAGGCCCCGGTCGTTGCCGATACGTCCCAATACCCTGAGCAACCCCATACGGTTTGCGGGATTTGCATCTTTTAATGCAGTGAGTACAGGCTCGACTCGGTTTTCTTCTGGTAATTTGTTACTGACCAATGTTACCGCCAGGATCGCTTCTTCACGCTCTGCCGGGGTTTCGGCTTTTTTGAGCACCTCAATCATATCCTGTATCCGCTCCGGAGGTGACAAATCTCCCAGTGCTTTGATCGCTGCACGGCGAATCCTGGCATCATCATCGTTCGTCAAGGTAAATAAAGGCTCCACTGCACTTGCGATCTGGCGTTCTCCCAAGGCCAGTATCAACTCTGATTTTTGTGCCAGAGGTGCCTGGGTGACTTTGCTGATATGTTGATCTGCAGCCGGATCATTAATCAAATAAAGGCTGTTCCGGGCGGCCTTTTGTTCCTCTCCACTGCTGTTAGCGGCGTGTTCTGCAAGCAAATCTATCGTCGATGCATCGCCGCATGTCGCCAGAGCATCGAGGGCCGCAATTCGGACTTGATCAACAGACGATTTTGTTGCAGGAGTAATAATATCTTGTAATTCGCGATTACCAAGATTCTCACACATGGCAAGCATTTGAATCTTTTTTGCGGGTGAGAGCAATGGTAGCTGACTGGCAATCTCTACAATCTTTTGCCTTTCCAGCATATCTAATGATCGTATTGCAAGAGTCTGGGCATCCTCATCACCGCCTGCAAGCCAATTCTGAATGAGCTCATACCGATGTTTAGCATCGGCATTGAGCTGGCCCTGAAGAGAAGCGATACGTACGGCCACAGGCACGTCCGGTCCATCCAAACGTCTGTACATCTCGAGTGCGACACGGGTTTGGCCCTGCTCCAGAAGCTGATCAGCACATGAGAGATAAGCCCTGAGAACATCCGGACGATAAACTAAAGAACCGGGAGAGATATAAGGAAACAGAGCATGGGCTGCCTTCGCCGTGCCAATATTTCCGAGAGCATGGATACTGGCCATGGATACATTATCTTTGGATTGAGGTATCATTTCAGACAAGAGATCGACCGCCAGTTCAGCTTTTCTGCGACCCAGTGTGTTGATAATACCCACTTTTTGGTCGTTTGCTGTGGTCAAAGAATTAAAAAGCACCTTGTCCACCTCAGAACCAGGAATACGTTCCAGCGCATAAAGAGCCATATTGGCGGTTTCAGGATTCTGTAATAGGTCACTCAAAACCGGCACAGAAGATTCTGTAGCAAAACGACTGAGCCGCTGGCAAATAAATTGTTTCCCGGCAAATGTTCCGCTCGATTTCAGCTGATCAATGCACAAGGTTTCCCATTCCCGGGTCTCGTCAGGCTTACCAAGAGACTGCCTTAAAAGCTCGTCAAACTCGGCAAGTTCCTCGCGACTGGCGCCAAACTCGTAATTGGCCACAGCATTTAGCAAAGCTTCTGCCCTACCCCTGTCAACAGCAGCATTGGCATTTGGCAGCAGGATAAACGCAAAAACATTCGTCATGATAAAAATTTTGCTGATAATGTTCATAATATCCTCTGAATATAAATAATCGATCTTTTGGCTAGAGTGTATAAGGAGGTCGCATCGGTCGCGACAACATACGATCCGCTTCCGGATCATTGACAAAAAGTTCCTTTTTCGGATCCCAATTTACTTTTCTACCCAATTTCATTGAGATGACCCCCAGATGTGCGACCATGATGGATCGATGCGCTACTCTGGCAGGAGCAGCCGGCTCTTTACGGGTTTTTACGCAATCCAAAAAGTTCTGACGATGATCATCGCTGCGATAAAGATGCTTTTCTCCGGGTTTCAGTTTGGTTCGAATCAGAGACTTGGGTGTGGTGATGATTTCACTTCGATTCACCCATATCTCTCCTTCACTACCATAAAAAGCGAGACCATTATGCTGTTTGGGATGCTGTTTTTGATCCGTTACCAGGATATCGAATCCCTGTTTGTAATGACATAAAAACCGATAGCTTTCAGGAGTATCGAACAAGCCCTCTTTGGCGGGTGGAAACACACCCTCACCTTCAATTTCCGTTGGGCTGGTCAGTTGAGATCCCATGCCCCATTGGGCGATATCGATATGATGACCGGCCCAATCCGTAATCTGGCCCTGCGAATAGTCACTTATCCAGCGAAAATTCCAGTGGCATCGTGCGGGGCTATAGGGTGCCCAGGGTGCGGGACCCAGCCAACGGTCATAATCGAATCCAGGGGGTGGATCTGTGGGTTGGGTACTCCCCTCGCGGATACCGTTGCCGTATGGCAGGGCAACATGAACTTTTTTCACCTCTCCGATATAGCCATTTTGTACCAATTCGCATGCAAATCGGAATTGCCAGCTGGAGCGTTGTTGGCTACCCGTCTGCCAGACAGTACCGTTGCTGGCCACGGCATCTACAATAGCGCGCCCTTCAGCGATAGAATAGGCCAAAGGTTTTTCTGCATAGATATCTTTTCCGGCATAGCAAGCTGCCACTCCAGCCAGGGCATGCCATTGATCGGGCAACGCAATGCAAACCGCATCGATATCCTGACGAGACAAAATATCGTTAAAATCATTAGTGGTCTCACAATCAGAATGACCATACTTGTCATTGACCAGGTCGCGGGCCCGGTTGCGATGATTCACATCGACATCACAGACAGCCAATACCTGTGCATCGTCTTTTTCCAGGAATCCCCGCAAATTTCCGGTACCCATTCCTCCGACACCAATAAATCCCATGGTGATCCGGTTGCTTGGAGTGATCAAGCCGTTCCGGCCCAGAACAGTCGAGGGAACGATCGTAGGCAAAGCAAGTGCACCCATAGCGGATTTGATAAACGTTCGTCGATCGAGTTTCGATGGACTTTTCATGCGATACTCCTCTATTCATTAAATATACCAAGATGACGAGCAGAATAGGTGGATATTTTTCAACTCAAAAACAGACCAAGAAATTGTTTGCCTTGTTTGCTTTAGAATAACAACATGTACTTTAGGAAAAAACTACAAGAGATGCAATGGGAAATTGCAACATCAAGGGAACAGATAGAGAAAGCAGATAAAGATGAGGATCATGAGACCGGATTATTTTTGAATTGTAAATGCAAAATGGTTCCCTGACAGGTCATGCCGACCCAGGTCCAGCCCAGACTTGTCTGGTTATCGATGATCGCTCGAATTTTCGTTTTAATCTCTTCACAAGACATTGAACCGAGCCGGCGCGGTCCTCTCCATATGATATTCTTTAGCATAGTACAAGGTCGCCTGCAATCGTTGCATACTTTGTTCGAGCTTGCCCATACAGGCCATGACAGTACACAGGCAACCTTCGGCAAAAAGATAAAAATAGGTATTTTCTGCCTTGATGCATAAGATGCTGGCTTTTTCAAAAGCGTCTGCTGCTTTGGGCATATTTCCGATGCCACTTTATCCGTAAGCAAAACCCAAGGTTGTAGCCGCGACACTCTGCCATATCAAATTTTCTTCCGGAAAGAGGTGCATCGCCTGATCGATATGATGGATGATTTTTTTGCTATCCCCCCGGTGGCTAACATTGCCAAACCTCTTCCATTAAATAGTCGACCACATAACGATTATCTGCCCTAAAAGCTCGAATAAATGAAGAGATATCATTTCGTCCTTTGATAGACAGGAATGCAAGCTGCAAACCTGCTGCCCAGCCTTCAGTGCGATGTAAAATCAATTTCAAATCCGTAGCCGAGAGTTGTAAGGCTAGACGATCGTTCAAAAGCTCTGTGGTCTCCTCCAAGGTAAAGCATAAATCCATGGCTCTAATCTCGATCAGTATTTGTTGTACACGCCAGCGAGCCAGAGAAACCGCGGGATCACTGCGAGTAGACACTACAAGGGTGAGATGTGGAGGAGAATGTTCGACGAGAAATTCCACAGCCTGATGAATTCTCTGGTTTTCGATCAGATGATAATCGTCCAGTACCAGCAGAAAAGGAGTTTCGATAAAAGATAGATCATTTATAAAACTGACCAAAATAGATTCGGCGGCCAGACTTGCCAGTGATTGGGGAGCATTTAACAGTTGTGATGTGGCCCGGGCAGTATCCGGAGAAAGGGTCTGCACAGCTGCTATCAGGTAACGCAAAAAACCGATGATATCATTTTCCGACGGGTCCAGTGAAAGCCAGGCTGTGAGCAACGTTTTGGCTCGTATCCAGTCACCCAAAAGTGTGGTCTTGCCAAAACCCGCCGGTGCAGAAATCGGGATGACCTGAGAATTCAGCCCATCATCAAGCCGTTGCAAGAGTCTGGGCCTTGAGACGATATTTCTTGCCAGAGAAGGTAAAAAAAATTCGTTTGTAACAAGGTCTGATGTTGCTCTTGTTTTTTCATCCGATCAGCAGCCCCTGAAAAATCGAACTGGATTTTAACAAAATAATTTATAAAGCTAGAATCGTTTCAGATCAAATGCAAGTAAAGTTTGCTGCCAAATCAAAGATCACCCACGAGCACAGGATTTTTTAAACCGATCAAACCGCTGGTAAGGAACGGCATTTCAAAACTCTTTATCCGCATCAGAACAAGAAAAACACACATACACTCGGCCGAGACACCAGAAATAGAAATACGAGAGTTAGCAAGCCGGATAATCGAACATGCGTAAAAGTTGAATCAAGACTCGTTTCAGATTGCTCAGATGTTCCCGCATTCCAGAGCGAGCCACCTCAGAATCGCCCTTGACGATGGCGGTGACAAAATGCTCGTGTTCGTCGAGTGATTTTTCAATACGATCTTCCATAGTCATTAGTCCGACACGCAGTCGATGCCACTGGCGATTGAGGTTATTGAGAAGGTTGGTTGCCCGCTGATTATCGGCCATCACAAAGATAAGCTTATGAAGAGCATTATCCTTTTCCAACCATTTGTTATACCAAAGAGTTTCGGCCTTTTCATCAGAAGGACGGATCTTTACCAGGTCTCTCATCTCGTTTAAAATCGATGCAAGGGTTTGTCGCTGAGAATCTGTGCCTCTTTCAGCTGCCCAGGCGCATACCTGGCTCTCGAGACATACCTTGATGTCAAAGATCTCTTTGATTTCTTTGACCGTGAGCACATATACATATTTACGGCGATTCCTGGTGACGATCAATCCCTCTTGCTCGAGTTTATGCATGGCCTCCCGCACAGGCGTGCGGCCGATACCGAGCAGTTCGGACATGCCGATTTCGGTGATCATTTCACCAGGTTTAATTTGTAAAGACAGAATCAGATTTTGTATCGCTCTATATGCTTCTTTCCATGTATGACCACTTTTTCGAGACTGCAAATGACACCTCTTGATTGATTGGCATCTAATGAATGTCATCAGGATAATTCACGGCGGCGCTGCTTTACCAGGTCAATGACATTTTTCCATGCCGACACAAAACTGTCCCTGAAATACATCACTGGCCCATATTCTTCATATTCCTCGGCTTTGAGGCCTTTTTCCATAAAAGCCTGGGCAAAAGCAGGGACGCGCTGCAAAAGCTCATCCAGCACTTTGGGTTGAACAGGATTAAACAGCCGCGAGACGACCGGTTGATCCAGTTCCAATAACTGATCGACATGACCGGTCCAGTTCATGGTGATACTCACATTGCCACCGACCATTTCAGTAAAATGCTGCAAGCCACGCACACCGCCGCCAATAAATCCGAGTTCATATCCCCTGTCCTGGCGCATCTGGTATACCTTTTTGGCAATCACCATTCCCGCTTGATAGAGAATATCTTCATTGATCTCTATGCCTTCTTTTTCTACATATCTGTGCAACCACTCGTCAAAAA